>JAFWJP010000109.1 GCA_017514645.1 Solobacterium sp.
TATGAAATGCCTCTGCAGAAGCCGGAGGAGAGAATTCACAACTTCAGGGAAGTAGCCCTTGGATATGACGAAGAGACGGCGGTACTGGAGGCAGAGCGCTGCCTGAACTGTCCGGCAAAACCATGTGTATCCGGCTGCCCGGTGCATATCCGGATCCCGGAATTCATCCAGAAGATCAAGGAACGCGATTTTGAAGGTGCGTATCAGATCATCAGTGCGTCGTCATCCCTGCCAGCGGTCTGCGGCCGCGTTTGTCCGCAGGAATCGCAGTGTGAACAGGTGTGTACGCTGGGAAAACGGTTTGAACCGGTTGCCATCGGACGTCTGGAGCGCTATGCGGCAGACAGGCACAACGCAGAAACACATACTGTCATCCGTCCCGAAGCCAACGGTCATAAAGTGGCTGTTGTCGGTTCCGGACCGAGCGGACTGACCTGTGCCGGTGATCTGGCCAGGAAAGGCTATGACGTCACGGTGTTCGAAGCACTGCATACGGCGGGAGGCGTGCTGGTGTACGGTATTCCGGAGTTCCGTCTGCCGAAGGCAATCGTTGCCAGGGAAGTACAGACGCTGGAGGAACTGGGAGTTACCATTGCGGCAAACATTGTCATCGGACGAACATTGACGATTGATGAGCTGTTTGCGCAGGGATATGAAGCTGTCTTCATCGGTTCCGGTGCAGGTCTGCCGAACTTCATGAATATTCCGGGAGAGTCCCTGACCGGTGTCTATTCGGCCAATGAGTATCTGACGCGTTCCAATCTGATGAAAGCGTATCTCGCTGATCCGGTGACACCGGTCCGGAAAGGCGGAAAGGTTGCGGTCGTAGGCGGCGGGAACGTTGCGATGGATGCCGCGAGAACAGCGCTGCGCCTCGGAGCGGAGAAGGTGTATATCGTCTACCGGCGTTCAATGGCAGAGCTGCCTGCCCGGAAGGAAGAAGTGGAACACGCGGAAGAGGAAGGGATCGACTTCCGTCTGCTCTGCAATCCAACGGAGATTTTGGGGTTTGAAGATCCCAAAGATCCGAAGTACGGTGCAGTACGGGCGATCCGCTGTGTGCGTATGGAGCTGGGAGAACCGGATGACAGCGGTAGAAGACGGCCCGTCGTGATCGAGGGCAGTGAGTTTGAACTTCCGGTCGATACCGTCATCATGGCCATCGGTACGTCACCGAATCCGCTGATCAAGTCCACAACGGAAGGACTGGAAGTCAACCGCAGGGGCGGAATCGTGGTCAATGAAGACGGACTGACATCAAGAAGCGGTGTCTATGCCGGCGGTGATGCGGTGACCGGCGCCGCAACGGTGATCTCGGCCATGGGTGCGGGCAAGACCGCAGCAGAAGCGATCGACCGGTATCTGAAGGGAAAGGAGAACTGATATGGCATATGCGATCGACATGCACTGTGATACGTTGATGACAACGTTCTACGAACATGGTGCGGACAGTGATTTCTTTGACATACCTTCCCAGAATCTGGATGTGAAACGGATGATGGCGGGAAAGACGATGGCAGAGTTCATGGCGATCTTCTTTCCGCCGGAACAGTATTACACAGATGTCATGCACATTGAGCCGGTTCCGTATGATACGCATATCGCCAACTGCATCAAGGTCATGAACAATACTCTGGAACGATATCCGGATCTGGTGAAGCAGGCATACAATTCTGAAGACATCGAGCGGAATTTCCGGGACGGGAAGATTTCTCTTGTGCTGACGATGGAGGATGGTGTCGCTGTACAGGGCGATATGCGCCGTCTGGATGCGTTCTATGAACTCGGTGTACGGGCCATGACTCTGACATGGAACTTCGAGAACTGCTTCGGGGCACCGAACTCAAAGGATCCGATCATCATGAACAAAGGTCTGACGAATTTCGGCAGGGAAGCAGTCCGGCACATGCAGGACATCGGGATGCTGGTGGATGTCAGCCATGTATCGGACGGGGTGTTCTGGGATGTCTGCAGACAGGCAAAGGTGCCGTTTGTCGCGACGCATTCCAACAGCCGTGCGCTATGCGATCATACCCGCAACATGACCGATGATATGATCAGGGCACTGGCGGAGAAAGGCGGCTGTATGGGCCTGAACATCGCACCGCAGTTCCTGGATGATACACCCGGCAACAAGGAATCCCGGATCCGGGATCTGGTGGCCATGGCGCGCCATGAGAAGGAAGTCGGCGGAATCGGAGTGGTGGCGGTCGGTACGGACTTTGACGGAACGACTGGGCATCTTGAGCTGAACGGTCCGGACAAAATGCCGATGCTGTGCGATGCACTGATCAGGGATGGTTTTACGGCAGATGAAGTGGATCTTATCATGTACGGGAATGTACTGAGAGTATTGAAGGAAGCCGTAAAGTAGAATCAAGAATAAAACCCGGTGTCAGAAGAACCGGGTTTTCAGTTCCGATCAACGTTTTCCAGAATGATCTCTGCAGTCTCTTCCTGCTGTTCCTGGGCAGTGATGCGGGCTTCGCTGTCACCTTTCTGTTCGCCGTAGTCGCCGAAGTATGCGTGATTGCCGCCGGCGATGATCTGTTCAACGGTCTGCTCGGGGGCGTATTGTCCGCCGTCTTTCACTTTTTCCATGTTCAGTACACCGTCTTCCGATCCGTAGATGCTGATCAGCTGCAGATCATCATCAAGTTCTTTCGTCGGATAGGCAGCCAGCAGGATCACGCCGCTGAGTTCATCCGCATGGTCTGCCGCATAGTTCGCTGCCATTGCGCCTCCCAGGGAATGCCCGCCGATATATACATTTGCGTAGTCAGCTGTTTCCGGAATCTTCGCGGCTTTTCCTGCGCCGAGGACCGCCAGACGGAAGGGCATCTTCACCAGGCAGGCATCCATGCCGTTATCCGCAAGCCGGTGCAGCAGAGGTGCGTAGGCCGTTTCCTCTACCTTGGCACCGGGATAGAAGACAAGGACGTTTTCTTCAGCAGGTCCATCGAAATACCAGCCGTAATCCGTCTTGGTGACAGTGACGTTCTCATCGGTCTCCAGAGCCGCAAGGGCTTGCGTATCCGCATGGTAATACATGCCGGTATATGCCAGAAAAACCAATGATAGAACAGCACCAAACAATGCAGGAACCAACCAGATGAGTTTTCTTCTCATCGCTGTATACCTCCATACGTTCGCTTTTTATCATACATCTTCTGCAGAGGGATGGCAGAAAAACCGGTCCTTATGATTCTGTGACATACAGAGCGGTATCGTCTGATTCGGTAAACTATGGTTTTACAAATCTTCGTTCTCCTGTATGGTATGGAATATGCAGTTCCGGTTTTCGCATTACATACCGATTATGCTTGTCTGCCTGCTGTTTACGGGAGTAGAAACGGTTTTGTGCAGGAAGCTTCGCAAGCCGAGGCTGTCCTTTTATTTCTTTACGGTTCTGACCATTATCTACACAATTGCTGTGAATGTACTGTCCTTGATGCACGTCATCAGTATCCAGACAGCGATTCTGCACGTATATTTTCCTTATATGATGTCCTGTGTGCATACACTTGTAGATGCCATTGACCGGAAGGACAGCGGATATTACCGGAATATTCCGATCATCATCCTGCCGCTGATCATGGTCGGTTTAGTCCTCTATGTGCAGCATCTGCGCTGGGTACCGGATCCGCTCAGGCTTGCCGGGGCAGCAGCGCTGCTCGGATTGTTGTCGGTCGCGGTTCTGGTATTGTCCAAGAAACACCACTTTGCCCGCAGAGGACTGGGAGAGGAAACCGGGTCGTAAACCGCTCGCTATCGTGATTGCGTAAGGATATGCACTGCCTGCGGGCGGTGTTTTTTTTGTGATCCTTGCATACCGCGGTTTACCGGAACAGTATCTCGGCAATGTGAATAAAAAATACAGCACTCTGGGTTATGATAAAAGCAGGGAATCTGTTAGAGAACCGGATGATTTTGACGACGATGGATGGCGGAAGCTGTTCCAGTACGACCAGATGTTACAGCGGAGGAAAGCAGTATGAAACTGTATCATACCGGATTTCAGATCATAGAACATCCGGATATCCACTACGGCAGGAAGAACGCTGACTTCGGTCAGGGCTTTTATCTGTCTGACAGCGATGCGTTTGCCGGAAGGTGGGCAAAGTCCCGCAAAGACCAGAATGTCTATGTCAATTCCTACGAACTGGATACGGCCGGACTGAATGTGAAGACATTCAGCCGGGAGGAAGACTGGTTTACGTATATCTTTGCGAACAGGCGGGGGATGGCGGACCTGTATCCGGAAGCGGATGTGATCATCGGTCCGATCGCGAACGATACGATCTACGATACAATGGGAATCCTGACGAGCGGCCTGCTGGAAGAAGCGCAGATCATGAAACTGGTCATGCTCGGACCGGAGTACAGCCAGATCGTAATCAAGAGCGAAAAGGCGGTGAATCAGTTGAGGTGGCTGTCGGCCAGGATGCTGGATCCGGAGGAAACGGAAGGGTATCAGGATCAGCTGAAACGGGAAGAAGAAGCGTATCTGGAAGAGTTCGCGGCGGTGTATGCCGCAATGACTGACAACAGCCGGCATGTAGCATAACGCCGGAACATTCATGACCGATGTTTTCCGGTGAAAGGACAAGCACTGTATGATCAAAGTACAGTACGCAGGGGATCCCTATGATATCCGTACTTCCGGAAACGACCTGTCACTGTCTCTTCTGAACAATACGGCTGAAACGATCGACTGTCGCTACGATGCAAGAGAAGAGATGGGGAACTGTGTGGAGGTACAGATCAGGGTAACGAAATGATCCGTGCCGCAGTGTATAATAAAGACAAAGATAACCGGAACATATCATGAATGGTTCAGAGCGGTGAAACCGGTGCGGAGCGCGCCGGTGGAAGGGAGTCGTATGAAACTCTATTTTATAGGAGCCGACCACGAGGTGACAGGAAGCTGTCATGTCATTGAAGTCAACGGAACGTACATCATGCTCGACTGCGGTATGGAACAGGGGAAGGATATCTACGTCAACGAAGAACTTCCGGTTCCGGCCTCGGAAATCAGTGCTGTACTGCTGTCGCATGCGCATATCGACCATTCCGGTCTTCTGCCGAAACTGGTGAGTGAAGGTTTCCACGGAACGATCTGGAGTACGGAGGTGACCCGGCAGCTGTGTGAAGTGATGCTGAAGGATTCTGCGCACATTCAGGAAACAGAAGCGGAGTGGACCAACCGGAAAGCGAAGAGAAGCGGCAGGAAGCAGATCAAGCCGCTGTATACCGTCAGGGACGCAGAATACACGATGCAGTTCTTTCACGCGGTCAATTACGGGGAAACCTTTGAACCGGCGGAGGGTGTGAGCGCAAGGTACGAGGATGCCGGTCATATCCTGGGAAGCGCGGTCATCTACCTGACCTTGCAGGAAGGCGGAACGACAAGAACATTGGCGTTTACCGGTGATCTCGGCAACAAGGGGATCCCGATCATCAAGGATCCTTCTCCGCGGGAGACTACGGATTACGTCATTACCGAGAGTACGTACGGAAACCGTGTTCACGCAAAGGCGGACAGTCCGGTGAAACAGCTGGCGGACATCATGAACAGGACGTTTGCCAGAGGCGGGAATGTCGTGATTCCGGCATTTGCGGTGGGAAGAACCCAGGAGATCCTGTATTTCATCCGGGAGATCCTGGAGAACGATCTGGTGGAGTACAGGGATTTCAATGTGTTCGTAGACAGTCCGCTGGCAATCGAAGCGACGGCGATCTTCGATGAGAATACGTTCGGATACTATGATGAAGCAGCGATGGAAATCCTCAGAAAGAAGGGAAGCCCGCTGGTCTTTCCGAACCTTCATACCGTTGTTGAGATCGAACAGTCCAAACTGATCAATACGGTGGATACACCTTCCGTGATCATTTCAGCAGCCGGTATGTGTACCAGCGGACGGATCAAGCACCATCTGAAGCACAATCTGTGGCGACCGGAGTGTACGGTTGCCTTTGCGGGATACCAGGCGGAAGGAACGCTCGGGCGGCAGCTGGTGGACGGAGAGAAGGATGTGAAGATCTTCCAGGAGGATATCCATGTGGCGGCAGAGATCGTACAGCTGCAGGATGTCAGCGCGCATGCGGACAGGGACGGCCTTGTACACTGGCTGATTGACAATCCGGAGAAACCGCTGAACGTATTCGTGGTACACGGTGAAGATACTGTAACGGATGAATATGCGATGCTGCTGCGTACGGTCCACGGACTGGAGACGAGCGCTCCGTATTCCGGCTATGTCTATGATCTTGCGGAGAACAGGTATCTGAAGACGGAAGCGCCGGAACGGGTTCTCAGTACGGAAGAAAAGGAAGAACAGATCCGGACCGATCAGGACAGGGAACAGGATACCTACAGTCAGAACAGGTACTACAATGAACTGATGGAACAGGGGAAGAAACTCCTGCGTCTCATTGAGAAGAGAAAGAACGCGAAAAACAGCGAACTGAAGCGGTTCCTCAAGGAAGTGGAGAAACTGGTCGGCCGCTGGGACTGAGAAGGCACAAAAGAACAAGAACCGTCGGATGACGGTTCTTTTGTCCATGATAAGTACCAGGGTAATTATTCTTCGGCTGTGGGTTCTTCTGCGGCCGGGACTTCTTCAGCTGCGGGCGCTTCTTCTGCCGGTGCCGGTTTCAGGGTGCTGACAAACATCTCTACAGTTGCCGGATCGGTATGGGAGAGGAAGAGGCTCTTCTCCTGATCCAGGGCTTCGAGAGAGGCCATTTCGCCTTCACTGAGCTTGAAGTCGAGAATGTTGAAGTTCTCCTCCATACGTTCCGTATGGACGGATTTCGGCAGTACGACGACACCGCGGTCAATGTTCCAGCGCAGAGCGATCTGGGCGGCTGTCTTCTTGTATTTTGCACCGATGGCTGTCAGGATCGGGTCTGTCAGGAGTTCCTTCTTCGCTTCACCGAGCGGAGCCCAGGCTTCCGGTGTCACACCGTATTTTCTCATGGTCTCCAGGGCAGCTGTCTGCTGGAAGAGCGGGTGGAGCTCAACCTGGTTGACCATCGGACGGATGCGGTTGAACGCACAGAGATCGACCAGACGGTCCGGATAGAAGTTGGATACACCGATGGCACGGATCTTGCCTTCGTTGTAGAGGTCTTCCAGTGCCCGCCATGCACCGTAGATGTCACCGAAGGGCTGGTGCAGCAGCATCAGATCGATATACTCAAGACCCATGACTTCCAGCGTCTTCAGGACGGAAGCTCTGCAGGCATCATAGCCGTAATCGGAGATCCAGACCTTGCTGGTGATGAAGAATTCCGTACGCGGAATGCCGGAGCTCCGGATCGCTGCACCTACTTCTGCTTCGTTGCGGTAGGCCTGGGCAGTATCGAAACTGCGGTATCCGATGCGGATCGCTTCTGCGACACAGGCTTCTGTTTCTTCAGGCGGAATCTGGTAGACACCATATCCGAGGACAGGCATGGCAATGCCGTTGGCTAAGGTCACATACTCCATAGAATCAATCCTCCTTCTGATAGGTAATATGTATGGATTCGTTGACAGCGATGCGATCGTTGGATTCCTGCTTGATCATGTCGTAGACGGCTTTGTCCTGGATCAGGATATGATAGGCTTCCCAGACGGCTTCCAGCCAGTCTTCATTGAGTTCAAAGCTTTCTTCCAGCAGCGGACAATAATAGGGAAGTTCCAGGTCAAACCGGACAAGGGACAGCCTGTCCTGTTCATCGAGGTGGGCAGTTACAGGAAAGAAGCGGCACTGCAACGGACGTTTCTTGCGCTTGCAGTATGCAGGTCCGTAGCAGTTGACATACCAGACTTCTTCCGGCCAGCCGTCAGGGAACTGATGGTCTGATGCCTTGACCTTGCGCCAGAACAGCCAGGGATCCTTCTGATCGTGGACGGCTTCTTCTCCCGGGAACAGGTACATGCCCATGTCGCGGTCGTTCTCCGGCTGGCAGCAGACGCTGTGACACAGTCTGCCGCAGTCGTAGGAAAGAACCTCAACCTGATTGAGCATGTCATAGATCATCCGGTATTGTTCGGGAGAGGTCGTCATATGTATATATCCATTATATAGGAAAACGGATAACAGATAATGAATGATCAGTGAAAGGGGACGCGGAACACCCCGGAAAAACAGTAAAAAACAGGCCGGAAATATGGTTGGAAAGCGTACCATCCAAGCCCCGGAAAATAATTGAAAAATAATCGAAAAAGTTGTTGACAGGGGGTTGCGGTGGTAGTAATCTAATAAAGCACTGACCGGGAAGCGATGAGCTTCAGGACAGTTTCGATCTTTGAAAACCAAACAGGAATTAAGCAACAAGACGTCAAAATTTATGGAAAAGACTCCATAGATAGAATATGGAGCGAGCTAAGAACAAATGGAGAGTTTGATCCTTGCTCAGGATATACGCTGGCGGCGTGCCTAATACATGCAAGTCGAACGAGGGGATCCAGCTTGCTGGAGAACCTAGTGGCGAACGGGTGAGTAAAACGTAAGCAACCTGCCCACGAAGACTGGGATAATCCCTGGAAACGGGGACTAAGACCGGATAGGTAACGGAGGGGCATCCCTCTGTTATTAAAGGAGAGAAACACTGGTGGATGGGCTTACGGTGCATTAGTTAGTTGGCGAGGGTAACGGCCCACCAAGACGATGATGCATAGCCGGCCTGAGAGGGTGAACGGCCACATTGGGACTGAGA
>JAFWJP010000110.1 GCA_017514645.1 Solobacterium sp.
ACCGGCCTGGGTGAAACGGAAGATGTTGTCAATGAACAGCAGCACGTCCTGATGTTCCTCATCACGGAAGTATTCGGCCATGGTCAGCGCCGACAGGGCAACCCGCATTCTGGCGCCCGGGGACTCATTCATCTGGCCATAGGTCAGGACCGTGTTCTTCAGAACGCCGGATTCCTTCATTTCGTTGTACATGTCATTGCCTTCACGGGTTCTTTCACCGACACCCGCAACGACGGAACGGCCGCCGTGTTCAATGGCAATGTTGTGAATCAGTTCCTGCATCAGGACTGTCTTGCCGACACCCGCGCCGCCGAACAGACCGATCTTGCCGCCCTTGGCATACGGGCACAGCAGGTCAATGACCTTGATGCCTGTTTCCAGAATTTCCGCGGAAGTCATCTGCTGTTCAAATGTCGGGGCAGCCCGGTGAATCGGCATGGTCAGCTTCGCGTCCACCGGTCCCAGACCGTCAATCGGTTCGCCCAGCACATTGAACATGCGGCCCAGAACCTCGTCGCCGACCGGTACATTGATCGGGGCGCCGGTATCTGTGCAGTCAAGCCCGCGGACCAGTCCGTCCGTGGAACTCATGGCGATGCATCTGACGATATCATCACCGATATGCTGTGCGACTTCGACGGTCATGGCATAGCCGTCACCGACGCTGATATGAATTGCGTTCCGGATGGCTGGCAGGTGATCCGGAGAAAACCGGATATCGACGACCGGTCCGATGACCTGTACGATCTTTCCTGTATCTGTCATAGTTATGTACCTTCTTTCTATACAGCGGTAGATCCACCGACAATCTCGGTAATCTCCTGCGTAATCGAGGCCTGTCTCGCCTTGTTGTATTCGAGCAGCAGTGCTTCACTGAGCTCATCTGCGTTGTCCGTAGCCGTCTTCATGGCCATGCGGCGGCTGCCCTGTTCAGCGGTGGTCGCCTCCATCCAGTGGGAGTAGGCAACATTGCTGAGCATCATCGGGATCAGCGAATTGAGGATCGTCTCCGCATCCGGTTCGAACAGGGTTTCAGCCTGCATCTTTGCCGGTTCTTCCGCCGTGCCTTCAGCAGTGTCCACCGTGCACGGCAGGATCACATCTGTACACGGCCTGAACGTCATGGTGTTGACGAACTGGGTGTACAGAATCTGCACCCCTCCGAGATCCTGGTTCAGATACCGGGTCGTACCGTAATCGATGAAGGCCTTGAGCATGTCAAACGTCAGCTTGTCTGTCTCAATCGGATTCTCGTTGATGACATTGAAGCCGAGATCCTTCATCGTCTGGTAGAGACTCGTTCCGATCACCACCATCGGGTCTTCCTTGCGGACCGTATCCCTGGCCAGTTTCATCATGTTCTGGTTGTAAGCTCCGCAAAGGCCGAGATCACTGCAGAACAGAATGGACAGCCTGGCCGGATTTTCCGCATGCTTCTTCAGGAAGATACTGTCAATCCTGCTGTTCTTCGCCACGATTTCATCAACTGTTTCCTGCAGACGGCCGGAATACTCGCGGTTGGCTTCCATCCGGTTGCGCTGCCGGAACAGTTTCGCATTGGCAATCATTTCCATCGCTTTGGTGATTTTGCGGGTGGAATTGACCGACTTGATACGGGAACGCAGTGCCTGTTTGGACTGCGCCATCTGTTATGCCCCCCTGATCAGGTTGTACTGATCGAGTGCTTTCTGCATCGCTTCCTGCAGCTTCGCGTTCAGATCATCGTCAAGCACTTCCTTCGCCGTGATTTCATCAACCACGGCTTTTTCGTTTTCGTGGAAGTGACGGTGCATGAACTTCTCGAACTTGCCGATCTCTTCAGCGTCCAGTTGATCCAGGAAACCGTTCTTGGCCG
>JAFWJP010000111.1 GCA_017514645.1 Solobacterium sp.
AGGGACTCGGCGAGATGAACGCTTCCCAGCTCTGGGAAACAACGATGGACCCGGAAACCCGGACACTCATCAAGGTCGGCATCGAAGACGGTGTACTGGCGGAACGAAGGGTGACCGTACTCATGGGCGACAAGGCGGAACTGCGCCGCGAATGGATCGAAAACAATATTTCCTTTACGTTGGAAGACAGTTTCAGGGTGGAATAGCACATGGCAAAGAAAGACAAAATCATAGATCATACGAAATATGTTTCCGCCCGGCTGGAAGATATCATGGGCGACCGTTTCGGCCGCTATGCCAAATACATCATTCAGGAACGTGCGCTTCCGGATGCCCGTGACGGACTGAAACCGGTGCAGAGAAGGATCCTCTATGCCATGTACCATGACGGCAATACCTGGGATCATCCGTACCGCAAGAGCGCGAAGACGGTAGGTCTTGTTATCGGCAACTATCACCCTCACGGGGATACCAGCGTCTATGACGCAATGGTCCGTATGTCGCAGGACTGGAAGGTGCGTCTGCCTTTGGTCGATATGCACGGCAACAACGGTTCGATCGATGACGATCCGGCAGCGGCCATGCGTTATACTGAGGCGCGTCTGGCAAAGGTAACGGATGTCATGGTCAGCGACCTGAACAAGGATACGGTTGAACTGGCACCGAACTTTGATGATATGGAGATGGAACCGACTGTTCTGCCGGTACCGTTCCCGGTGATGCTGGTGAACGGTGCGACGGGCATCGCGGCGGGATACGCAACGAACATGCCGCCCCACAACCTGACGGAGGTCGTGGACGCGACCGTCTATCGTCTGAACAATCCGGACTGTTCCCTGGAAGAGATCATGGAGTATATCCCCGGACCGGACTTCCCGACCGGAGGCGTCGTGCAGGGATACCAGGGGATCCATGACGCGTTTGAAAACGGACAGGGCAGGATCGTTGTACGGGCACGCACCCGGATCGAGGAAGCGCGTCTTACGAACAATATCATCATCACGGAGATTCCGTATGAAGTGGTGAAGAGCGACCTGGTGCGTCAGATCGATGAAATCCGCATCAACAAGGATATTGACGGCATTGTGGATGTCCGGGATGAAACAGACCGGAACGGACTGAAGATCGTGATCGAACTGAAAAAGGACATCGATACAACGACAGTTCTGAACTATCTTTACAAGAACACCAAGCTGCAGATCTTCTACAGCTACAACAATGTAGCAATCATCGACAAGACACCGGTGCAGGTGGGCCTTCTTGGTCTTCTGGATGCGTTTATCGCTTTCCGGAAGGAAGTTGTTCTGCGCAGATCGCGGTATGAACTGGACAAGATGGAAGCGAGATGCCATGTCATCGAAGGTCTGATGAAGGCAGTCTCCATTCTGGATGAAGTCATTGCGATCATCCGGGGGTCGAAGGATAAGGCAGATTCCAAGCGGAATCTGATGGATGCGTTCGGGTTTGATGATCCGCAGGCAGAGGCAATCGTAACGCTACGGCTGTACCGTCTGAGCAATACGGACATTGTGGAGCTGCGGAATGAATTTGCGGAACTGGTGAACAGGATCGATGAACTGCAGTCCGTCCTGGATAATCCGAATGTACTGCGTTCGGTGATCGTGAAGGAGCTGCGGCAGGTGCGGGAAGCGTACGGGGATGAGCGCCGTACATCCATTGAGGCGGAGATCGAGGACATTTCCGTTGATCGTTCCAAGATGATCGCCAGTGAGCGGGTCATGGTGACGGTCAGCCGTGATGGCTATATCAAGCGTGTTTCCCTGCGTTCCTACGGCAAGGGTGATACGCCGACAGGCCGCAAGGAAGGCGATGTGCTGATCGGTGTGAGCGAAGCGGATACACTGGATACGCTGCTGCTGTTCACCTCCAAGGGGAACTATGCGTTCCTGCCGGTCTGGAAGATCGATGAGGAAAAGTGGAAGGACACCGGTGCGCATCTGAATAAGTACGTCAAGATCACCGGGGATGACAAGATCGTTTCCGCAATCCTGGTTCCGAGCTTCGATACCGGGGCGAGTATTGTTACACTGTCTTCCAAGGGACAGATCAAACGGACGCTGGTGGAGAATTTCCGGGTACAGCGGACCGGTGCCGTCATGACAGCGATGAATCTGACGGATGATGAAGTTCTGCTGGATGCGTTTGCCGTCTATCCGGGAAACCATCTCGCGATTGTTTCCAGGGAAGGCTATTCCAGCCGTTTCCCGGTGTCCCAGGTACCGTTGATGGGTCTGCGTTCCCGCGGTGTCCGGGCACTGAATGCCGGCAAGGGAGACGCGGTGGCGGCTGCCTGTACGTTCGGCGATGATGCCGGGGCACTGCTGTACATTGCGGAAAGTGGTCAGATGAAGCGGGTGAAGTGTGAAGATGTCGTCAGCGGTACCAGACCGATGAAGGGAAGTCTCATCGCCAAGAAGATCAAATCCAATCCGCAGATCCTGAAGGAAGTCCTGCCGGTCTGGAAGATCGATGAGGAAAAGTGGAAGG
>JAFWJP010000112.1 GCA_017514645.1 Solobacterium sp.
AACAAAGAAGATGACATATACCTTCGACGATGTGATCATTGCGACAGGTTCTTCTGCAGCCAAGCTTCCGGTACCCGGCAACGATCTGCCGTTTGTCATGGACAGCACGGCTGCGCTGGATATGAAGAAGCTTCCGGAGAAGATCACGATCATCGGCGGCGGTGTCATCGGACTGGAATTCGGATTCATCTACGCGAATCTCGGTGTGAAAGTTACGATCGTGGAATTCCTGGATCGTCTGCTGGCGGTTGTAGACAGCGATATTTCTGCTGAGATCCGCCGGATCGCGGAAGAGAAGGGCATCAAAGTACTGACTTCGGCTGGTGTGACAGCGTTCAGGGAAACGGAAGACCACAAGGCCGTAACCGTATACCAGCAGAACGGTGAAACCCATGAAATCATCAGCGATGCTGTTCTGTCTGCTACAGGACGGATCCCGAACATGAACGGTCTGGGAATCGAGAATACGACGGTAGTGCTGAATGACCGCGGACGCGGAATCCATGTGGATGCCGGAATGCGTACCAATGTCGAACATATTTATGCGATCGGTGATGTCAACAATGTGATCCAGCTCGCGCACGCTGCCAGCCATCAGGGCATGGTTGCGGTCGACAATATCCTGGGTGAAAGCAGAACATTTGACCGGACGAATGTACCGAGTGTTACATTCACTTCTCCCGAAGTTGCGAATATCGGTATCGGTGAAGACCAGCTGAAAGCTGCAGGTACGAAGTATACGGTTTCCCGTTTTGACTTCGCCAGCAACGGCAAGGCTGTTTCACTTCATGAAACAGAGGGCTATATCAAGCTGATCAAGGATGATAACAATCGTCTGATCGGCTGCTCTGTCATCGGTCCGGATGCGTCCGTAATAATTGCGGCTGCCGGTGTTGCGATTCAGAACGGTCTGAGTGACGAAGATCTCCGTGAGACGATCTTTGCTCATCCGACGACCGGTGAAGTTCTGCACGAAGCCGCAATGGGCCTGGGAATCGGGACACTGCACCAGTAATATGAAGAGACTGGTATCTCCTGTCTGCGATCCCTATCAGAACATTGCTGTGGAACGGCAGCTGTTTGATGATTATGACGGCGAAGATACAGCATTTCTCTGGGTCAACGATCCATGCGTCGTGATCGGCAGAAACCAGAATCCCTGGCTGGAAACCGACCGGGATGCCATGAAGCAGGAGGGTGTGCTTCTCTGCCGCCGATATACCGGCGGAGGTGCAGTCTATCAGGACAGAGGCAACCTCAACTATTCCTGGATCAGCCGTGATACAACACCTCAGCGTATGATTTCCATGATAACGGAAGTATTGAAATCTTTCGGTATCAAGGCAGTGCGGAGCGAACGCAATGACCTGATGATTGATGACCGGAAGTTTTCAGGTACGGCATCCCTGCGGGATGATGGTATCAGTCTGTATCATGGTACGTTGATGATCAGTGTGGACAGGGAGCGTCTTGCGCGTGTGCTGACACCTTCACGGCTGAAGATCGAGTCACATGGTATCGATTCCGTCCGCAGCCGTGTCATGAATCTGTCTGATATGGCAGATATCAGTACAGAGGCGTTTACGGCCCGTTTCCTGGAACTGTTTCCCGGAGATGATATTCCGTGGACGGGACAGAAGGAGAGTGTTCGTATGCGCCGCAATGAGCTGTCTTCGGCGGAATGGCTGCTGGAGCAGACACCGGGATTTGACGCGCTGCTGGAATACCGGATCAATGGTTCCCTGTACCAGGCGGCAGTGAAAACGGATTCCGGCAGAATCACGGAAGCGATTTTGTATACGGATTCCCTGGATCCTTTCGGTCTGGAGCATGTATCGGAACGGATGAAGGGTTGTCTGTTTGACAGGGATACACTGGAGGAAATCATAAAAGAAGCGGTTCAGTGAACCGCTTCCTTTTATTTTCTGTGATACATTTTCTTCTGGTGATAGACCGGATCGCAGGTGATATTGACACCGAGTTTCCGGAAAACAGATGCGTCTTCTTCCGGCAGGATCACCGTGGAATGACCTTCCGCGCCGCGCAGTTCTCCGAGTTTTTCCATTGCCTTTGCCGTGCTGGGGTTGGTCTGTGCCGTCAGGGCCAGAGCGATCAGCAGTTCATCGGAATGGAGACGGGGATTGTGGTTGCCCAGGTTGGTGACCTTGAGATGCTGAATGGGTGTTACATATTCCGGGTCGATGAGCAGTGTCTGCTTGTCGATGTCAGCCAGTGCCTTGATGGCATTGATGATAACAGCCGCTGAAGGACCGAACAGGGAAGACGTCTTTCCGGTAATGATGCGCCCGTCTGTCAGTTCCAGAGCCAGCGCCGGTGCACCGGTCGCTTTTTCCTTGTTTCTTGCGGCGACGGCTGCAGCCCGGTCGTTCGGTGAGATGCCGAGATCGTTCATCAGCAGCTGGATCTTGCTGACGGTGGACTCATTGACACGCTGGTTGCGGAGATCGACGAGGGCGGTATAGTAGCGCCGTATGATTTCTTTGCGCGCTGCCTCTCTGGCCAGTTCATCATCCGTAATGCAGAAGCCTACCATGTTGACACCCATGTCCGTCGGTGACTTATAGGGTGATACGGACTGGATCCGTTCGATCATCCGGTTCAGCACAGGGAAGATATCAACGTCACGGTTATAGTTCACAGCCATGGTACCATAGGCATCCAGGTGATAGGGATCGATCATGTTGACGTCATTCAGATCGGCTGTGGCAGCTTCATATGCTAGGTTGACCGGATGACGGAGCGGCAGATTCCAGACAGGGAATGTTTCGAACTTTGCATATCCGGATTTGATGCCGTGGAGCTGATCGTGATAGAGCTGTGAGATGCAGGTTGCCATTTTTCCGGAACCGGGTCCGGGCGCAGTTACAACGATCAGGTTGCGTGTCGTTTCAACGTATTCGTTTTTGCCGAGACCGTCCTTGGATACGATAAAGTCGACGTCAGCCGGATACCCGGGAATCGGATAGTGCAGGTAGCTCTTGATGCCGAAACTGGTCAGCTTTCTCCGGAATGCCCGGACGCTGGGCTGTCCGTTGTACTGGGTAATGACAACGGCACCGACAAACAGATCCAGGGAACGGAATGCATCAATGAGCCGGTATACTTCATCATCATAGCTGATACCAAGGTCAGCTCTTACCTTGTTCTGCTCAATATTCTGCGCATTGATGCAGACGATCATCTCAACTTTATCACCGAGTTCAGTCAGCAGTTTGATCTTGTTGTTGGGTTCATATCCCGGAAGGACTCTTGCTGCATGGAAATCCTCGAAGATCTTTCCTCCGAATTCCAGATACAGTTTTCCGTCAAACATGTTGATCCTTTCCAGAATCTTGTCTCTCTGAAGCTTTAAGTATTTATCTGAGTCGAACGCTTTCTTCAACATAAATGAACCCCCTGCGATTCAGTATATCAAAAAATGAGGAGATAATCTCCTCATTTTCCTGTCTTAATGCAGGGCAGCCAGCAGAGCGCAGAGACTGTCGTACGCACGGTAGTAGGATGCCAGATCCAGACGTTCTTCCGGTGTATGCGCACCATAGGCGACCGGACCGTAGGTGATGATATCCATGTCCGGGACGATTCCCTTGAAGAAACTGACTTCCAGACCGCCGTGTGTCGCTTCTTCTTCAATGGTGATGCCGCGCTGTGCCATGACTTCCTTCAGTTTGTCACGGAGAGGGGAATCCTTGGTATAGTTCCAGCCCGGGAAACGGTCTTCCAGAACGACATCCAGTCCGCACAGCTCACCGATCCGCTCCATCTTGTGGAACAGTTCATCTGTCTGGGAAGCGATGGCAGTACGGATCAGGTTGCGGCATTCCAGATGACTGCCGTTCATTTCCACCGTGCCCATGTTCAACGATGCAGTTGTCAGCCCGTCGATGACCATGGAGTGATGGATATATCCGTCCGGTACGAGGAAGAAGAAATCGATCAGGCTGTCGCTGATGCTGCGTTCAAGTTTCTCTGCAGCGGTGCCGACAGGGGTGAATTCGATGCAGAAACCGCTGTCGCTGAATTCCAGTTCTTCCTTGATGCAGGCTTCCGTACGGCGGAACGCTGCGTCGATTGTTTCCGGATGATCGTGAGAGGTAAAGACAACATCTGCTTCACGCGGGATTGCATTGTATTTCTGTCCGCCGTTGAAGCTGACGATGTTCAGGTCGATTCCTTCCTTCCGTGCTTCGTACAGGATCCTTGCGGCAAGGATGTTGGCATTGCCTTTCTCCATGTGGATCAAGCCTCCGGAATGTCCGCCGCTGAGTCCTCTGATACCGAGCAGGTAGGTCGGATCGGCATTCGGGTTGAAACGGAGTTCCTTGCGGACAACAGCTGTAGCACCTCCGGCACAGCTGACAGTTGTGCAGACTTCTCCGCCGCCGTCAAGGTTGATCATCTTTCTGGCGTGCAGGTCCTCGGCTTTCAGTTCACGGGCACCGAGAAGACCGATCTCTTCCATGGTGGTAAACACACACTGCAGAGGGGGATGGGGAAGGGTATCGTCATCCAGGATCGCCAGCATATACGCTACACCGTATCCGTCGTCACAGCCCAGGGTGGTGCCTTCGGCCCGGAGCCAGCCTTCTTCATCGACATACAGTTTCAGAGGGTCCGTATCAAAATCGTGAACGGTATCCTTGGTCTTTTCACACACCATATCCAGATGGGCCTGCAGGATCACCGGTTCTGCGTCTTCATAGCCGGCAGAAGCAGGCTTGTCCACCAGAACGTTCCATACCTTGTCCTGTTTCCAGTTCAGGCCGTGTTCCTTCGCAAACGATACAATGTAGTCGCTGGCTGCCTTCTCCTTCCGGGATGCCCGGGGGATCATTGCCAGTTCATTGAAGTAGTAATTGATTTTTCTGGAAAGATCGAATTCCATGATAATCTCCTTTCACACTGTTTCTGCATTCAATGGTAACATGTCCGGGAAACCGTGGATTGTCTTCCCGCCGGTCCGCACACGGAACATTGCATGCGAAGGCCTTTTTTATGTAAGCGATGAAAGAACGAAACTGAGCGGGATAACGGTAAATGAGGTATAATTCTGTTATGTATGTCTTCATGGAAGGAGTTGTATGCGGATCGGTCTTTTTACAGATACCTATGTGCCTGATATCAATGGTGTAGCGAACAGTACGTACATACTGTGTTCGGAGCTGCGGGCTGCAGGAAATGATGTTTTTGTCGTTGCGCCGAAGCACGGTGTCGGGCTGGCAGAGTGGAATGATGATCATACGATCCTGTATCTCGGGGGAATGACGGTCAAGGCACTCTACGGCTACGCGATTACGTCACCGCTGCATGTTCATGCATTCAACATGGTAAAGGAACTGGATCTCGATGTGATCCATGTCCAGACGGAATTCGGTGTCGGTATCTTTGCCCGTACATGTGCGAGGCAGCTTGGAATCCCGCTGGTCAGCACGTATCATACGACCTATGAAGACTATACTCATTATGCGAATTTCTTTGATTCCGCAACCTTTGATGTATATGCAAAGAAGCTGGTTGCCCGGCTGTCGCAGATCGTGGGTGATACATCCATAGAGGTGATCGCACCGAGTGAAAAGACCAGGGAACTACTGGAGCGGTATCATGTGCATACAAAGATCAATGTCATCCCGACAGGTCTGGATCTGCAGAAATTCCGGCCGGAGAACAGGGACAGGGAAAAATGTGAGCAGCTGAGAAAATCATTCGGTTTCACCAGTTCGGATATCGTTTTCATCTATGTCGGCAGAATTGCTGAGGAGAAATCCGTTGATATCATCATTGACGGATTCATTGCGGCCGAGCAGTCTGTGCCGGAAGCGAAGCTGCTGATCATCGGCGCAGGACCGGATCTGGAGCGGATGCAGGAGCGTGCCAAGGGTCATCCATCCATCATTCTGGCTGGCAGCCGGCCCATTGATGAGATCCATCATTACTACGGTATGGCCGATGCGTTTCTTTCGGCATCATTGTCGGAAACACAGGGAATTACATTCATTGAGGCGCTTGCTTCGGGTATCCCGATCTTTGTCAGAAGGGATGAAGCCCTGTATTCCCTGGTGAAGGAAAACCAGAACGGCTGGTACTTTGCCGGTCCGGAAGATCTTGCGGAACGGGTCAGCATGTACTGTAGCCTGACGGAAGATGCCAGACGTTCCATGAGCGCTTTCTGTACATCGAGCGTCATGTCCTACAGCAAGGAGCATTTCTGCAGGAAAGTACTTGAAGTCTATGAGGAAGCGATATGGCTGTATCACAATATGTGGGAAGTGACATCGCTCAGGATCAAGGGAGAAACCGTTGTACTGACCGCGGAAAACGAAAACGGTGAGCAGAACCGGATCCTCATGAGTCTGGATGACTGTCTGAAGGAAGGAATCAAACAGGGATCGAAACTTACGGTCAGACATCTGGAAGACCTTAAGGAACGGGAAGAATACATCAAAGCGTACCAGGCATGTCTCAGGAGGATCTCCGTCAAGGACAGGACGCGCTATGAACTGTTTGACTGGATGCGGATGCATACGGGCTGTTCCGGGCAGGAGATGGACCGGATCCTGGATACCCTGGAGGAGAAGGGATTAATCGATGACAGGGCTTACTGTGAAAATGCTGTGCGTTCCATGCGCGCTGCTTTGACCGGCCGGGGCAATATTGTACGCTCCCTGAAAAAGAAGGGAGTTTCTCCGCAGATGATCGAAGAGGTACTGGGGGATACGTCTGATACGGCGTATGCGGATGCCTATGCGGAGAAGACTGCTGCGTCGATCCATGACCGTTCTCTGGCCGGAAAGCGTCAGAAGGTCATGTCCCGGCTGATTGCCAGAGGATATGATGCAGAGACAGCGCGGGCAAGCGCGGAGTCTCTGGATCTCAGTGAAGATGAACGGATACAGGATGATGTCCTGCGGCGTGCGGTGCAGAAAGCCAGGAAGCGCTACGAACGGAAGCAGTCCGGAAGACAGCTGAAGAACATGGTTTACCGGTACTGCATGACGCAGGGATTCCGCAGTGATGATATACTGCGTATACTTGAAGAAACGGAGTGGACGGACAATGACGAAAATCAAGGATCTTAAAGAGAAGGACCGTCTGGTCGGAAGATATCTGATCAA
>JAFWJP010000113.1 GCA_017514645.1 Solobacterium sp.
CCTTGTATCTCTGGACTTCGATCTTGCCGAGCTTAGCCCGCAGTTCATCCAGTTCATCATCCGTATAGCAGTATTCCTGTGTCTTTCCCTTGGTGACCTTGTACAGAGGCGGCAGCGCAATGTAGACCATTCCCTGCTCGATCAGCGGACGCATGAAGCGGTAGAAGAACGTCAGCAGAAGGATCTGGATATGCGAACCGTCATCATCCGCATCGGTCATGATGATGATCTTGCTGTAATTGGAGTCATGATAGTCAAAATCCGAACCTGAACCCGCACCGATCGCATGGATCAGCGTATTCAGTTCCACATTCTTTGTTACTTCCGCCGGACTGACCTTTTCCGTATTCAGTACCTTTCCCCGCAGCGGCAGGATCGCCTGATAACGGGAATCACGTCCCTGCTTCGCACTGCCTCCGGCTGAATCACCCTCAACCAGGAACAGTTCCTTGATGGACGCATCCTTGGACTGTGCCGGTGCCAGTTTGCCCGACAGCAGCTTTTCCGACTTGTTCGGTGTCTTGTTGCGGCGCACCGCATCCCTGGCAGCCTTTGCTGCCTTCCTTGCCTCATAGGCCCGGATCATCTTCCGGACAAGGTTATCGCTCTGTTCACGGTTCTCTTCCAGCCAGAACGAAAGCCGGTCACCGACGACCTTTTCGACTGCTGTCTTTCCCTGCGGCGTGCCGAGTTTGCCCTTGGTCTGTCCTTCAAACTGCAGCAGTTTCTCCGGAACCGACAGTGAGATCACACTCGTAAGACCTTCCCGGACATCCGAACCGTCCAGATTGCTGTCCTTCTCCTTCAGAAGACCGTATTTGCGCGCATAGTCATTGACGGCCTTGGTAAACGCGCTCTTGTACCCGACCTCATGCGTTCCGCCGCCTTCCGTACGTACCAGGTTGACGAACGAAAACACGCTTTCGTTGAAACTGTCCGTATACTGGAAGGCAACTTCGACCTTGATGTCGCTGGCTTCCCCGCTGAACTTGACCGGAGCACACAGAACATTGTGATCCTCATTCAGATAATCGATATACGCCGTAATACCGTCCTCGTACAGGAACGTATCGGTCTGTATCTGTTTCTTCCGCCGGTCCGTCACCGTAATGGCGATTCCGCTCAGCAGGAACGCTTCCTGCCTTGCCCGCTCACAGACCAGATCATACCGGAAGTCCGTTGTCATGAACATCTTCGGATCCGGTTTGAATGTGACCTTGGAACCGGTTTTGTTCGTCTTTCCCAGGTGTTCCAGTTTCCCGATCTTCCTGTCACCGTGCTCAAAGCGCAGCCGCACCAGTTCTCCGTCATGCGCAGACTCAACGACCAGCCATTCCGACAGCGCGTTGACAACACTCGCACCGACACCGTGCAGACCGCCTGCGGTCTTGTATCCGCCTTCACTGGTGAATTTTCCGCCGGCATGCAGGACCGTAAAGATGACCTGCAGGGTATTGACCCCGCTCTCGTGCATACCGAACGGCATGCCTCTTCCTTCATCCTCAACCGTACAGGAACCGTCCGCCTCGAGGGTGATACTGATCTTCTTTCCGAATCAGTTCAGCGCTTCATCCACCGAGTTGTCCACGATCTCCCAGATCAGGTGGTGAAGTCCGGCACTGTCCGTGGAACCGATATACATACCCGGACGCTTCTTTACGGCGTCCAGTCCTTTCAGAATCTGAATACTGTCTTCTTCGTAATGCTTGTTTTCACTCATTGATCAACACTCCATTTGCATATTATATCAAAGATACCTGCATTCTTTCATATCCTATTATGCTAAAATATGACCATGACGATATTGGCTATTCTGCTCAGCTACCTCTTCGGTTCCATCCCCTGGGCACTGGTGATCGGAAAGACATTCTATCACAAGGACATCCGCACGGAAGGCTCCGGAAACCTCGGCGCCACCAATGCGGGCAGGGTTCTGGGAAAACCTGCCGGCATTGCCGTAACGGTACTGGATGCGCTGAAGGCTTTTCTGTCCATGTACATTGCGTCCCGGATCGCACCCGGTACCGAGATCTATGCCGGACTGGCGTGCTGCCTGGGACATTGTTTCCCGCTGTTTGCGGGCTTCCACGGCGGCAAGGCAGTCGCTACCTCCTACGGTTTCTTCCTGGGCATCAGCCTTCTGGTGACCGGTCATATCTTCTGGCAGTTCCTGTTTGAGGTCATCTGTTTCTTCGCAATTCTCTATGCCTGCCGGATGGTCAGCGCTTCTTCGATCCTTTCTGTCGGTATCGCTGTGCCGGTCAGTTTCGTTCTGGGCAATGAGCCGAAGGTCACGATTGCGCTGCTGATTCTGTGGCTGCTGGTCACCTACCGGCACCGGGCGAACATCGAACGGATCTACAAGGGAACCGAAAGCAGAATCAAATGGATGGGATGATAAAACCGTATGACCGGAAACGATCATACGGTTTTTTCCTCAGTACTGGGCGAACAGGCTCCCGAATCCGCCGGTGTGGATGACGACCGACGCGCCTTCGACTGTGCCTTTTTTTACCATGTCTTCATAGCCGACCAGCAGTTTAGCATTGTAGATGTTTTCAATGTGGATTCCCTCCGTACGGACGAAATCCTTCACCATTTCCGTACTCTCCGGGGTATTGATGCCCCAGCCTTCGCCACGGTAGTCTTCGACGATATCCGCCGCATCCCGGACTTCATGAGCGAACGGAATGCCGGTGATCTGCTCCATTTCCGCGATTGCGTCACGGATATGGGCCGAGAGCGTCTCTGTGTCATCCTCGACACTGATGATATGAATGCGGAACGGGAAACCCATCAGCGCATTCCCGTAGATCAGGCCCGACGCAATGCCCGCATTCCCGCCGGGAGCGAACACATGCCTGACATCCAGACCCTCTTCCCGGAACTGGTCCACCATCTCAATGACAGCGTTGACATAGCCAAGCGAGTTGATACCGCCGTATCCGCGGATCAGATACGGTCTGTCTCCCCGCTCTTTCAGCTGATCCATGACTTCATAGACATACTGTTCGCGGACAGAGCTGTCACACGCGCCCATCCAGATGCGTTCCACGCCCATCAGGTCATTGAGAAGCACATTTCCCTGTCGTTCCTCCGGTTCATCCGAATTGTGGACGATCACGCATTTCAGACCGGCTCTGGCACAGCTGGCGGCCGCAAGGGAACAGAAATTGCTCTGGGCTCCGCCGGATACGAGAACCGTATCACAGCCTTCTTCTTTGGCTTCACCGATGATGTACTCCATGCAGCGCACCTTGTTTCCGCCGGCACCGATACCGGTCAGATCATCCCGCTTGATGTACATCGGATATGCCGCATTGAGCATCCGTTCCGTATTGTACAGACGCTGTACCGGTGTCGGCAGTGCTGCCAGGATCTCCCTCGGCAGTTCATTCATTCGTTCTCTGATATTCATCTGTTTCCTCGATTCTGTATCTTCCCAGCATTCCGCTGAGTTCCTTCGGTCCGCATACCCGGACCAGATAGCCTTCCTGTGTTTCCTGCAGGATTTCTGCCTGCACCATCTGTGAAGCCCTGTGCAGCAGTGCTCCTTTTTCATAGGGAATCAGTGCCGTGAACGACACTTCCTCCGGATACAGCATCTCTGTGATCCGCGACAGTACATCGTCGATTCCTTCCCCGGTCCGGCAGGAGATCAACGGCTCACAGGCGATCTCTTCCTTCAGCAGATCCGCTTTGTTGAAGACCCGCAGCACCGGAATCTCTCCTGCACCGATCTGCCGCAGCGTTTCTTCGCAGATCTCAGCCTTCTCCGTCCACTTGTCATCGCTGATATCGATGATCTCTACAAGGAGATCAGCGTTCTTGACGGAAGACAGCGTTGAGCGGAATGATTCCACCAGTTCATGCGGAAGATCGGACACAAAGCCGACTGTATCGTACAGCAGGAAATGCCGCATTCCGTAGCTAACGTTGCGGACACTGGTATCCAGGGTCGCAAACAGCATATCCTTCTCCAGAACTGCACCGCCGCTGTCGGATGAACGCTTCAGTACGGCATTCATAAAACTGGATTTTCCGCTGTTGGTATAGCCGACCAGGGCAGCCCTGCGCAGCAGACTCCGCTTTCTTCTGTTTTCTGCGCTGTCTGCAGCTTTTTCCAGTTTGCCCAGCTGACGGTTCAGTTCCCGGATCCTCGCTGCGTAGGTTCTTCTCAGCTGAACGGAGCGGATCTCTCCTGCACCGCGGTTTCTTGCGGCACCGCCCCGGGAATGCTCCTCCGTGTCCCCGCTTTCATTGACTGAAGACAGCCGGTGACGCAGCGCCGCGATCTCCACCTGAAGCTGTGACTGACGGCTGTTTGCCCGCATTGA
>JAFWJP010000013.1 GCA_017514645.1 Solobacterium sp.
CAACGGTACATCCACGGCCAGATATTCCGACCGTGACTGGGATGCCTACCGCAACCATACCATCGGCTTTGTATTCCAGAGCTATAACCTGATCCCGCACCAGACACTGCTGGAGAATGTTGAACTGGCCCTGACCATCGGCGGCATTTCCCGCCGTGAGCGCCGTAAACGGGCGATGGAAGCCCTGGAACAGGTCGGTCTGGCGCAGCATATGCACAAACGTCCGAACCAGCTTTCCGGCGGACAGATGCAGAGAGTCGCCATTGCCCGCGGTCTCGTCAACAACCCGGATATTCTTCTGGCAGATGAACCGACCGGTGCCCTTGACAGTACAACGAGCATCCAGGTCATGGATCTGCTCAAGGAAGTTGCCAAAGACAGACTCGTCGTCATGGTTACCCATAACCCGGAACTGGCGGAACAGTATGCCAACCGTATCGTCAGTCTCAAGGACGGAGAGATCATCTCTGATTCCAACCCGTATCTTGTTGAGGAAGGTCTGACACCGCCGGTGCACCGCAAACTCGGTCATGCGTCCATGTCATTCGCAACAGCGCTGTCACTGAGTTTCAACAACCTGCGTTCCAAGCTCGGCCGTACGCTGATGGTTGCCTTTGCCGGCTCCATCGGCATCATCGGCATTGCGCTGATCATGTCATTGTCCAACGGTGTCAGTGCCTACATCAGCGATATCGAAAGCCAGACATCCTCGGAATACCCCATAACGATCCAGCGCCAGGCCTTCAGTCTGAGCACAATGATGGAAGCCCAGGAAGGACCGGTCGTTGATTACAGCACTGCGGAAGTCAAGGAAATGCAGACACTGACACGGATGTTCAGCCAGCTCAACTACAATGACCTGGAATCCCTCAAGACCTACCTCGACAGTGATGAGAGCGGGGTCTACGAATATGCCAGTTCTGTTGAATACGGATACAATGTAACGCCGCAGATCTTCCGTCTTGACGGCAGGAATGTACGCAAGGTCAATCCGGATTCTACATTTTCCTCCATGGGCTTCGGCTCCTCCATGTTCAGTTTCAGCGGAGGAACATTCAATATGATGCCCAGAGACCGTTCTCTCTATCTGGATCAGTATGAAATCAAGGCAGGACGCTGGCCGACCGGTTACGGAGAACTTGTGGTGGTACTGACTTCCGGGGGATATCTGTCCGACCTGGATCTGTATTCCATGGGACTGAAGGATTCTGCCGTACTGGATGAAATGCTCAAGGAATTTTCCAAGGGAGAAGAAGTCGAAGTCAGGGACTCCCGGCAGACCTACCGCTATGAAGACCTGATCGGTCTGGAATTCAAACTGGTCAACAGCTGTCAGTACTACCGTCATGACAGCAGCTACAACGCCTGGATCGATGAAAGCGATGATCCGGAATATCTGTATGATCTGGTTTCCAAAGGGGAAACGCTGAAGGTTGTCGGTGTTGTTCAGCCCAGCGGCTCCGGCTACAGCAATGCGCTCTATACCGGAATCGGCTATCTTCCTGAACTGAAGGACCATGTGATCGGTGAATCCACATCCTGTGAAGTCACCCGCGCCCAGCTGGCTGCCCCGGATACCAACGTCATGACCGGATCACCGTTCGGTGAGCGCAACACATCGCTTGATCTCGGCAATCTGTTTACGGTCAATACAGCAGCGATGGAAAAAGCGTTCAGCTTTGACACCAGCGCATTGTCCCTGGATACCTCCGCGTTTGAGCAGATGGACTTCAGCAATCTGAACTATGCGGATCTGGTCGACCCGTCCGCTATGACAAGCGCCATGTCCGGCATCGATCCGGCACAGCTTACCAATCTGCTGCTCAAGATCCGGATCACAGCGACGTCGGAGGATCTTCAGAAGCTTCTGGAGGAACTCTCAAAGAACTATCTGGAATATGCTTCGAAGGATCCTTCCACCGATTACAGCAGTCTCGGAACATCCATGCAGGAATACCTGCAGACGCCGGAAGCTGCCGCAATCATTTCCAATGCTCCAGCGGAGATCTGGAATTCCCAGTCAGAAGAGATCGTCAACAGGGATCTGCTGCGGGAGACGATGAAAAACCTGATCAGCGGCTATGTACAGTATGCTGCAGAGAATCCTTCTGATGATACAGATGCGTCCATCGATGCGTATCTGGATTCCCCGCAGGCAGCGGCCATCCTTGCGGGCTTCCTCAGCGAAGTACAGACACAGGCCGCACAGATGACCATCAGCGAAGAAGCGGTCAACGCGCTCCTGCAGCAGCTGAGTGACGGCTATACGTCCTATGCGCAGGACAATAATCTGCCGGATCCGGAGAAATTCAATGAATCGTTCAACGAATACCTGAATACGGAAGAAGCACAGGCGCTGATCCTGAGCAAAGCCGCTTCGTTCATCGATACGACGGACGCTGAAAAGGAAATGCAGAAAATGATGAACTCGTTGTCTTCCACGATGGCAGGTGCCATCGGAGAGATGATGGGATCAGCGATGGAAAAGCTGGGACCGGCGATTGTGGACAACATCCAGAAAGCAATGTCGCAGACCATGAACAGCATGTCATCTTCCATGACAAAC
>JAFWJP010000114.1 GCA_017514645.1 Solobacterium sp.
AGGATACCCATTGATCCATCGTCCCTGCGACAAGTTCCCCGTCCTTGATCACAACACCGTAGGGGATGGAACCGTCACCCATACCGTTGGGATCATCAAAGCCTCCGGCATTGATGCCCGCAACCGCTCCTTCAGCCAGGACATAGTCCTGTACGAGAAAACCCATGGCATTTTCACTTCCCATGAGGGTGTTGACTCCTAGAGCCATGCGGGAGGGATCGCGGACGATCATCAGTTTACCGTTGAACGTTGCGCCGCTGACATCGATGATCTCGATATCATCCTTCTGGCTTTCCGGGATGATGAATTCATCCTCTGCATCAACGGTGATCTCTTCCGTATAGTAGATCTGGTTCTTTGACAGCATCGCTTCAATGTCTTCGTCACTCAGGAACATGTGGATCAGCCGGACACCGCGCCTTGTTTCCATGAACGTGGATACGATCAGGTTGGAGAAGGTGGGTGAGGGACCTTTCAGGGCGATCATGAAGGCAGATAGAAAGGTGATGCCGAAGATCATGGACATCGATATGAATGTTATCAGGATCTTGCGGAATCGGCGTACTATATTCGCGTTCAGTCGTTTTTTCGTCGTTTTGGCCATAACAAAACCGAAAATATTATATCATAGATGCTCTGTACATATCTTAAAGTGGATGTTTATGTACATTCTGGATTGTGCTACAATTTTTTCAGCAATTTGGAGGATCGAGCCTATGTTTAAGGTGATTGTAAAAGACAACTACGACGAAGTCAGCGCTGCAGCGTTTGAGGTTATGAAGGACGTGCTGGATCATACCGTGGATCCGGTACTGGGTCTTGCGACCGGAAGCAGTCCTGTGGGTCTGTACAAGTGCATGATCAAGGATCATGAAGAGACCGGCAGAAGCTACAGGAACATCCTGACTTTCAACCTCGATGAATATGTCGGACTGCCGAGGGATCATGAGCAGTCCTACTGGACATTCATGCATGAGAATCTGTTCGATCATATTGATATTCCGGATGAGAACGTTCATGTGCCTCTGGGAATCGGTGATGATCCGGAGCAGAACTGTGTGGATTATGAGAATGAACTGGTAAAGCATGAGATCGCGATCCAGGTTCTGGGAATCGGTTCTGACGGTCATATTGCGTTCAATGAGCCGGGCTGTCCGTTCGATACACCGACCCATCTGATGGACCTGACCGAACAGACACGCCAGGACAATGCGCGTTTCTTCGGCAACGACATCGATCAGGTGCCGACAAGGGCGATCACCATGGGTCTGGCTTCGATCATGAGAGCGAAGAAGATCGTCCTGATCGCGACAGGCGCCAACAAGGCAAAGGCTGTCTGGGGCATGCTCAAGGGACCGAAGACGACAGACTGTCCTGCGAGCATCCTGCAGGATCACGCGGACGTTACCGTCGTTCTGGACAAGGAAGCGGCCAGCCTGCTGTAAACAATGTACCGATACAGGCGGATTCCGTTTGTATCGGTTTTCTGTTGAGTCAAAGGGAAAATGAAAATGAGTAAAAAAGGGCTGCCGGTGCTGATGGTATGCTGGCTTGGATTATCTGCCTGCGGAGGCGGAGCCGCAGCTTCTGCGGAACAGGATGTGTATTTCAGGGATGCGGAAGAGGGCAGCTATGACATTCTGGTGGATATGGGTGGTACATATACGTATGCACTGGGCAACGGCTACGCTGTGAAACTGCGTACAAATATCAATGATTATATCGGGGATGACGGACGTTTTGATTTCTATGCCTGTGCGGAGGATCTGGGCTTCTGCCGGTATGATGATGAAGAGATCCTGAACCAGCCGCAGTACGACGGTCTCAGCGCGTCTTTTGAAGATAATCCCGCGTTTTATCAGACGGGTGTCTTCCGGGTGATGGTGGATGATCATCCGGATGCGTACAGGTCAAGGGACCTCTGCATTCTGGCACTGGAATGGGATGCATTCGGTGATCCGGAAGAACGCATGAATCTATGCGCGGTCCGGATGGGCCAGCTGGCGCTGTACCATCCTTTCATGGAACAGAGATACTTCTGGGGAGGAGGCGGCGGAGCCGCTGTTGAATTCACCACGAATGATGATGCGGTTGAGTATCCGTTCTTCTACACCAGATCATGGACATCCAAGTATTACGGGGATGCTGTGCAGGACATCCGGATGAGTGCGCAGCAGGTGATCCTGGCGGTATACGGGCTGGAGTACATCCAGTCAATGTACTACGATTATTCGGAAGGATTTCCGCAGTACCGCTCAGAATTCCTGCAGGATCAGGATATGTGGGAAGCGGTCGGCTTCTTCGGCTGAGAGGAACATATCATCTCTGTATTCTGCTGTATGCAGACAAGCGGTTCAGTGCAGGGCACCGGACCGCTTTTCTTTCCGCCGGAATCCGGGTTTTATGAAAGTAAACAAAAAGTTTAGTTTTACTATTGATTCCTGCAGGCAAAAGGATATAATAATCCTGGTTTAGCAATTACAATCGATTTGTTTAGTAAAGGTAAACAGGAGGGAACGCTGTGGATATTGGCAGAAGAGTGAGGGAACTGCGGGTACGGAACGGTCTGACGCTGGAAGAACTAGCATCGCGAACGGAACTGACCAAAGGCTACCTGTCCCAGCTGGAACGGAATCTGTCCGCTCCATCCGTTCAGACGCTGGAGGACCTGACGGAAGCGCTTGGAACAACGATGTCGGAGTTCTTCGCGGAAGAACGGGAGGAACAGGTCGTCTTCGGACCGAAGGACGCCTTCGTGGACGAAGAGGATGACCATACGATCTACTGGATCGTCCCGAATGCCCAGAAGAACGAGATGGAGCCGGTCGTACTGAGCCTGAAGCCCGGTGCGGAATCCCGGCGGATCGAGCCGCATGAAGGGGAAGAGTTCGGTTATGTGCTCAAGGGCAGGCTGCTGCTCTACATTGACGGTGATAAAAAAGGCAAGCGGGTGCGCAGGGGTGATAACTTCTGTCTGAAGGGAAGAAAAGCGCACTGGCTGAAGAATGATGGGGAGAGAGATGCAGAGGTGCTCTGGATCAGTACCCCGCCGGTATTTTAAGGAGAGGGAAACATGAAAAAACTGATTCAGGTCAAAAACGTTGTCAAGACATTCGACAAACAGGTCGTCCTCAAGGGCATCTCGCTTGACATCGAAGAAAACGAGTTCGTTACTCTGCTGGGTCCTTCCGGCTGCGGAAAGACAACATTGCTGCGGATCATCGCCGGATTTCTGGATCCGGATGAAGGACATGTCATCATGGATGGTGAGGATATTGCAAAGATCCCGGCCTACCAGCGCGATGTCAATACGGTGTTCCAGCACTATGCACTGTTCCCGCATCTGAATGTCTACGAGAATATCGCTTTCGGACTGAAGATCAAGAAGCAGCCGAAGGACATCATTGACCAGAAGGTGAGACGTATGATCTCCCTGGTCGGTCTGGAAGGCTTTGAACAGCGTGATGTTACACGGCTTTCCGGCGGTCAGCAGCAGCGTGTGGCGATTGCCCGGGCTCTGGTCAACGAACCGAAGGTCCTTCTGCTGGATGAATCCCTGAGCGCTCTGGACAAGAACCTCAGAAAGGAGATGCAGCTGGAGCTGAAGCAGATCCAGAAGGAAGTCGGCATTACCTTCATCTTTGTCACCCACGACCAGGAAGAAGCCCTGACGATGAGTGACAAGATCGTCATCATGAAGGACGGAGAGATCGAACAGATCGGTACACCGACGGAAGTCTACAATGAACCGGTCAATGAATACTGTGCCCGCTTCGTCGGTGATTCCAACATCATTGACGGCATCATGAAGAAGGACCGTCTGGTCAGCTTCGATGACAACGACTACGAGTGCGTTGACTACGGATTCTCTGAGAACGAGGAAGTCGATATCATGCTGAGACCGGAGGATATCAATATTACACCCCGCAACAAGGGCCTGCTGAACGGTGAAGTCAAGAGCGTGCTCTTCAAGGGCATTCACAATGAAGTCATCGTGGAAACCAGTTCCGGTACCTCGAAAACGGTCATCATGCACGTGACGAAGAGTCATGATATCAAGAACGAAGAAGCGCATGAGACCATCAGCGCCAAGAACTTCTTCATGGACCCGGAAGATGTTCCTACGCTTACAAGCAGTGAGGTCATCACCCGTGCCAATGCGCAGGCCTGGACGGATGAAGAAGAGGAAGTCTCCCTGACCAAGGTGGATTTCAATGTCAAGGAAGAAGAGGGAGTCTACCAGTGCACGTTCGGAACCGAGAAGGGCACGGAGATCACCATCAATATCAACGTTGTCAAGCCCGCTGCAATTGAAGACAAGGAAAACGAAGAAGTCATCCAGGCATTTGATTTCTACCGCGATGCGGATGAAATCAAGGAGTCCGTGGCTCTGGATACGGATCTGATCCTCTGGGCGGATGCCTATGCCTGGAACACGGAGGATGATTCCCGCGTAGAGATCTGGGATGTCAAATACGATTTCGATGATGAGAACATCACGGAAGGTGATTATCCGGTCACATTCTCTACCCAGGGACGTGAGCTGAAGATCGAAACGACGCAGTTCATCAAGGAAGGTGAGCGCATCGGTCTCTGGTGGAAGCCGGAAGATATCCATGTCATGAGAAAGATGAGGTAGTGCGATGAAGTCCTTCAGTAAAATGGCTTATCCCTACGTTGTCTGGATGTGCGTCATGATCATCGCACCGATGCTGATGATCGTGTTCTACGCATTCTCGGCCAAGGGAAACGATCTGCTGGCATTCCAGTTCACCTTCGAGAACTTTGCCCGGTTCTTCAGCGATACGATCTTTCCGAGCGTTCTGTGGCGCAGCCTGAAGATGGCCTTCGTCACAACGGCGCTCTGTATCCTGCTCGGCTATCCCACAGCCTATATCTTCGCCAAGATGAAGCCGAACAACCAGGCGATCATGATCCTGCTGGTTACACTGCCGATGTGGATCAATGTTCTGGTCAGAACCTATGCCTGGCGGGGACTTCTGGGCTATGTGGACCTCAGCAGTGAAATGCGTGTCTATGTGGGCATGATCTACAACTTCCTGCCGTTCATGATCCTGGAGGTCTATACATCTCTCTCCAAGATCGATCCGAACCTGATCGTGGCTTCCCATGATCTGGGTGCAGATGACGGTGAAACGTTCCGCAGGGTGATCCTGCCGCTGTCTCTGCCCGGTGTTGTGAGCGGTATTACACTGGTATTCCTGCCCGCGGTATCCAGCTTCTTCATTCCGAAACTGCTGGGCGGCGGTCAGTACGTCCTGATCGGAAACCTGATCGAGAACTACTTCATTACATCAGGGGACTGGAACTTCGGTTCTGCCATCAGCCTGATCATGGCTGTCATCATTCTGATCTCGATGTTCGTGATGAGAAAGATGGACTACTCGAACAAGGAGGCCGGTGACTGATGGAACACAAAACAAAGATCCATGAGCGGATCTATGCTGCCCTGATCCTGGCATTCTTCTATCTGCCGATCATCTACGTAGTCTTCTTCAGCTTCAACCAGTCGAAATCCCTGACGAAGTTCACCGGATTCTCCCTGCAGTGGTATGAGAAGATGTTTGCGGACCGGATGATCATGAGCGCGATCGGCTATACGGTGCTTTGTGCGGTCATTGCGACATTCGTATCCACGATCGTCGGTACGGTGACGGCCATCGGTCTTTCCAAAAGCAAGCGTGTTCTGCGGGAAGCGGTCAACCAGGTCAACAACCTGCCGATGCTCAACCCGGATATCGTTACGGCCATCGGATTCATGCTGTTCTTCACTTCTTTGAAGATCAAGACAGGATTCGTTACCATGGTGCTGGCGCATATTGCCTTCTGTATTCCGTATGTGATCCTGTCCGTCATGCCGAAGCTCAGGACACTGGATCCGAACCTTGCGGAGGCAGCGCTGGATCTTGGCTGTACGCCGATGCAGGCGCTCTGGAAGGTCATCATTCCGCAGATCAAGCCGGGAATCGTGTCCGGTGCGCTGGTTGCCTTCACCATGTCATTCGATGACTTTGTCATCTCCCTGTTCACGACAGGACCGGGAGTCTCGAATATTTCCATCTACGTCTACGGTGCGGTCAAACGGGTCAACCCGACGATCAATGCACTCTCCGCGATTCTCGTATTTGTGATTACCGCGGTGCTGATCATCGTGAATGTCGTTCCGATGATCCGGGAAAGGAGGAATGCTAAAAATGTCAATGCGGCGGAACTTGAAACTGGCGTTAACTAGTGTTCTTGCGGCCGGTGTCCTTGCCGGATGCGG
>JAFWJP010000115.1 GCA_017514645.1 Solobacterium sp.
CCCTGGTACGTTCGTTCTTGAGAACTTCCAGAGCTTCCTTCAATGCAGGATTGGTGATCGGATGATTCACCTGATTCTGAGTATTCTTCTTTGTTTTGTTCTTTGCCATAGTCTTTCTCCGCGTATCATTATAGCAGGAAGCGCGGAAAACTCCTATGTCTGACATCTTTCCGTTTATTTGTGCGGAATTTCACCTAAAGTTCAGATACACGTGTCACAATAACAATCGATATCGAAAGGAGGAACACTTCATGAGTGAAGAAACGAACATGATACATGCAGAACAAGAACACCCGGAAGAAACACCGGTGCAGGAAACAGAAACATTGACGGAAGAAATGCCGGCAGAGGAACCGCTGCCGGAACCCGCAGAAGAAACAAAAACACCGGAAACCTCGCAGGAACCGGTGAAAACCAGGGGATACCATCCGGTACTCAATGCACTGCTGTGTGCCTTTCTCGGCATAGGCGGCGGCTATACAGGAGGACGGATCGCTGTCCGTTCAGCACAGCCGGAAACACCAGCAGAAGAAATTCAGGAGCAGGAACCCGTACAGCAGACAACGGTTCAGAATGTTGTCTATACCGATTCCGGTGAACTGACGATCTCTGAGATCGCAGCGAAATCGGCTGAGAGCGTTGTAGAGATCACAGTTGTCGTACAGCAGACATCCTATTTCTACGGATCCTATACGGCAGAAGGTGCCGGAAGCGGTGTCATCATCAGCGAAGACGGCTATATTGTCACCAATCACCATGTCATCAAGAATGCCCAGAGCATTACAGTACGTACGACCGACGGAAAGGAATATCCTGCGGAACTCATCGGTACAGATGAGAAAAGCGACATTGCGGTCATTCATATTGACGCAAATAACCTGAAGCCAGCAGAGATCGGTGATTCCTCCCTGATCAAGGTCGGTGATACTGCAGTCGTCATCGGCAACCCGCTGGGAACCCTGGGCGGTACAGTAACCAACGGCATCATTTCCGCCCTGGACCGTCAGCTGACCATCAACAACCAGGCCCTGAACCTGATCCAGACCAACGCAGCCATCAACAACGGCAACTCCGGCGGCGGCCTGTTCAACGGACAGGGACAGCTGATCGGTATCGTCAACGCCAAGGATTCCGGTACTACAAGCAGCGGAGCGATCATCGAAGGACTCGGGTTTGCCATTCCGATCAATGAAGCCATGGACATCGCCAATCAGCTCATCGAAAGCGGTTATGTCACCGACCGGGCAACGCTCGGTGTATCCCTGCAGACGCTGGACTATGACTACCGCGGCCGGAAAGCCGGTCTGTACATTACAGATGTCATTGACGGAAGCGGTGCCGACAACGCCGGTCTGCAGCCGTATGACCGCATCCTGAAGGCCGACGGCACAGAAATCACCCAGTATTCCGATCTCTCCTATCTTCTTCAGAAAAAGCAGATCGGGGATACGATCGAACTGACCATCGACAGAGATGGTCAGGAGATCACCTGTACGGTTACCCTTACAGCACCCTTCAACGGCAATTGATCCATATGAAAACCCGGTCAGGGAATTCCTCCCTCACCGGGTTTTTTGTATTACCTGAAGTATTTTACCGCACTGCGGAACAGCCCCATCTCATAGTCTCCCGGAACATTCCGGTAGAGATGCTTTCCGATCCGTTCGGAATGGCACATCTTGGCGAATATACGTCCATCAGGCGATGTAATTCCTTCGATCGCTTCGAAGGAACCGTTCGGGTTGAACTCCGTGATCATCGTCGGCAGTCCTTCTGCATCCACGTACTGGGTCGCAATCTGACCGTTCGCTGCCAGTTCCCGGATCATCTCATCCGAGGCGTAGAAGCGTCCTTCACCGTGGGAGATCGGCAGACTGCGGATATCCCCGACATTCAGTTCCGCCATCCACGGAGACAATGTAGAAGCCACCCGTGTACGCACGATCTTCGACTGATGCCGGCCGATCACATTGAACGTCAGCGTCGGACTCGTTTCATCCACATCGACGATATGACCGTAAGGAACCAGACCCAGCTTGATCAAAGCCTGCGCACCGTTGCAGATACCAAGCATCAGACCTTCCCGCTCATCCAGCAGCGCATGCACCTGTTCCTTGATCTTCGGATTGCGGAAGAATGCCGTAATCAGTTTTGCAGAACCTTCCGGCTCATCACCGCCGGCGAATCCGCCCGGAACGACCACCATGTTCGCACTCTTCAGCTTCTCAGCGAACTCATCCACGCTTTCCGCAACATCCTGTGCCGTCAGATTGCGCAGTACCATGATTTCTGCATCTGCACCGGCTTCGATCAGAGCACGCGCGGTATCGTATTCACAGTTGGAACCCGGGAATACCGGAATCAGCGCCTTCGGTTTCGGGTTCACCCAGATCTTCGATACATGACGGTCCTTCTTTCCCTCCCAGGAATAGACCTCCGGTCTGTGTGTATTCTCCGCAGCCGGCCTTGTCGGATAGATCTCTTCCAGAACACCGGCATTCAGCTTCCAGAGATCCGCGATCGCTGCACATTCCTCACCGATCCGCAGATGCTTGTCAGATACCGTATGACCGATCAGTGTACCGATACCGCATTCTTCATCCAGTTCCAGTACGATCGCACCCGGCATCATTTCATACCAGGAAACGTCCGCACAGCTTACAAAGCCGATCTCATTGCCGAACGACATCTTCATGACCGCTTCCGCAAGACCGTTCTCCACGGCCCAGGCTGCCCTGACATGTCCCTGCTCACTTAGCTTCCGGACCGCGGCGAATGTTTCTGCCGCACTTCCGTCCACCAGCACAACCGGGTGTCCGGCTTTCTTGAATTCCGGCGTCAGGACTTCCTTCGCATCGATCGGCGCGATCGCAAACGAGATCAGTGTCGGCGGTACATCCTTGTCCAGGAAGCTTCCCGACATCGAATCCTTGCCGCCGATGGCAGCCGCATCCAGTTCCATCTGTGCATCCAGCGCACCGAGCAGCGCACTGAACGGTTTGCCCCAGCGCTCCGGTTCATCCCGGAGCTTTTCAAAGAATTCCTGGAAACTGAAATAGATCTTCCGGTAATCCGCTCCTGCAGCCGCAAGTTTCGCCGCAGATACGATCACACTGTCATAGGCACCCTGATACGGATCCCTGCTCATCTCATCTGCGTCAAAGCCCCAGGACATCACACTTGCCTGGGATGTCTGCTGCTCCGGAAGCACCGGGAACAGCGACGCCATGACCTGTGCCGGTGTCCGCTGTGTATCACCGCCGAACGGCATCAGGACAGCCATGGAACCGACCGTATTGTCAAACCGTTCCGTCAGACCCTTGCGGCTGGCCGTCTTCAGACTGCCGGCCATCTCCGTCAGGGACGCAAACGGCAGTGCATGAATATCCCTGCGCTCTGCCGGTTTCACTTCCACCGTTGTATGCTTTGCTGCACCGTTGGTATTGAGGAACGCCCGGGAAAGATCCACGATCCGTGTACCCTTCCATTCCATGACCATCCGCGGCTCTTCACTGACGACCGCGACCCGGTAGGCTTCCAGGTTTTCCTTGTGCGCTTCCTCGATGAACTTCGCTTCATCTTCCGCAGCCAGTACGACAGCCATGCGCTCCTGCGACTCGGAGATCGCCAGTTCCGTACCGTCCAGACCTTCATACTTCTTTCTGACCGCATCCAGATCGATCTTCAGACCGTCTGCCAGTTCACCGATCGCCACGCTGACACCGCCTGCGCCGAAATCGTTGCAGCGCTTGATCAGCTTCGTAACTTCCGCATTGTGGAACAGACGCAGGATCTTCCGCTCTTCCGGCGCGTTTCCCTTCTGAACCTCTGATGCCATGGTCTCCAGTGATTTCAGGTTATGGCTCTTGGAGGATCCTGTCGCACCGCCGATGCCGTCACGTCCCGTCCTGCCGCCGAGCAGAACAACCACATCTCCCGGCTCCGGACGCATGCGCACAACATTATCTGCTGCTGCAGCACCGATGACAGCGCCGCATTCCAGACGCTTGGCAATGTATCCCTCATGGTAGACTTCCGCAACATGCCCTGTTGCCAGTCCGATCTGGTTGCCGTAGGACGAATAGCCTGCCGCTGCCGTCTGGGCGATCTTCCTCTGCGGAAGCTTCCCTTCCAGTGTATCAGACAGCGCTGCCCTGGGATCACCGCCGCCGCTGAAGCGCATCGCCTGGTGTACGTACACTCTTCCTGACAGCGGATCACGGATACAGCCGCCGATGCATGTAGCCGCACCGCCGAACGGTTCGATTTCCGTCGGATGGTTGTGGGTTTCGTTTTTGAACATCAGAAGCCATTTCTGCGCGCTTCCGTCCACCGTAGCCGAAA
>JAFWJP010000116.1 GCA_017514645.1 Solobacterium sp.
AACATCAGCAGCCAGTCTTCTTCTTTCCCGTCCACCACGGCCGGAACATGGATCGAGCAGGCATTGACCTCTTCGGATTCATCCAGCTCAGGCAGCCTGCCGCGCTTCTTCAGTGTCTTCGCACCGATGGTTGCGAGATCCATCAGCGTTTCCGGACGTGCCTTTGTCTTTTCCCCGTACACTTCTGTTCTCAGCGCCTGATACCGTTCGTAGGCTTCTCTGACCGCCGGATCATTGATCACTGCGGAATCGATCTGCGTGCCGAATGTTGTATGCCGGCAGTGATCGGACCAGTAGGTATCGACAACACGGACTTCCGTTACGGTCGGATCCCGCTGTTCTTCATCACGGAAATAGGCCTGCAGGAACTTCAGATCATCCAGATCCATGGCCAGTCCCATGGTATCCAGCAGATTTCTGAGACCGTCTTCATCCAGCGATACAAAGCCTTCCAGCACCGCAACGTGATCCGGCTGTACATATTCCATGCGCAGCGTTTCCGGCAGCTCCAGCGACGCTTCACGGGTCTCCACCGGGTTGATCACATGATGCTTGACCGCTTCCAGTTCCTTGTCCGTCAATGTACCGTACAGGACGTAGATCCGGGCAAAGGATACCAGCGGACGGTCCTTCTGGCTCAGCAGCTGAATGCACTGGGCCGCAGAATCCGCTCTCTGGTCAAACCGACCGGGAAGAGACTCCACACCGAATACTGCACAGGCACCTTCGGTGTCGGCGCTATCCGTCACGATATCCAGCTGCGGTTCCGAAAAGATCGTACGCTTTGCCTGTTCAAACAGTTCCGGATCGATGTCTTCCACATCATACCGGTTCAGGACCCTGACCTTCGTCAGACCTGTCAGGCCCAGGAAGGAACGGAAATCCGCCAGCGCGCCGGCAGCTTCCGGTGCAAAACCTTCTTTTTTTTCTACAAATACACGATATACCATGGTCTACTCCTTGTACGACAGCGCTCTGGCTCCGATATCATGCCGGTAATATGCATTGGCGAAACCGACACCTTCCACATAGTAGTAGGCCAGGTCCACCGCTTCCTTCAGCGTATCCGCCACTGCGGTAACACCAAGTACACGGCCTCCCGTATTAACCAGGACACCATCGTCCAGCTGTGCACCGGCAGCCGTTACATGCGGAGCGGCTTCTTCACTGATATAGATCGGATTTCCCTTCTCATAGCTCAGCGGATATCCGTCCGACGCAACAACCACACAGCATGCGGCCTTGTCCGAGAACTTTACTTCCACCTGATCCAGCGTACCTTCCGTCGTGGCTCTCATGATGGTCAGCAGATCCGATTCCAGCAGAGGCAGGACGGCCTGTGTCTCCGGATCCCCGAAGCGGGAGTTGTACTCGATGACCTTCGGACCGTTCTTCGTCAGCATCAGCGAGAAGTAGAGACAGCCCTTGAACGGACGTCCTTCCGCTTCCATTGCCCGAAGCGTCGGCAGGAAGATCGTCCGCATGCTTTCTTCAGCGATCTCTTCTGTATAGAACGGGTTCGGCGCAATGGCACCCATACCGCCGGTATTCAGCCCTTCATCATTGTCATGCGCACGCTTGTGATCCATGGAGGATACCATCGGCACCAGTGTCTTTCCGTCCGTAAAGCTCAGAACAGAGACTTCCGGACCTTCCAGATACTCTTCGATCACGATCGTACTTCCGGCTGCTCCGAACTTGCTTTCTTCCATCATTTCATGGACAGCCGTCTTCGCTTCTTCATTTGTTTCCGCGATGATGACACCTTTCCCGAGCGCCAGTCCGTCTGCCTTGATCACGATCGGAACATCATGTGCATCGATATAGGCACAGGCCTCCTTCGGATCCGTAAAGATTTCATACGCTGCCGTCGGAATCCCGTATCTGCGCATCAGATCCTTGGAGAATGCCTTGGAAGCTTCAATGACTGCTGCGTTCTTCCGCGGTCCGAAACAAGGGAATCCCGCTTCTTCCAGCGCGTCCACCGCTCCCAGAGCCAGCGGATTGTCCGGTGCGACCACAACGTAGTCAGCCTTGTGTTCCTTTGCAAAGGCAACCTGTGCTTCAATGTCCTCAGCACCGATCTTCACGCATTCCGCATCCTTCGCAATACCGCCGTTTCCCGGCAGGCACCAGATCTTCTCAACTTCCGGGTTTTCCTTCAGTTTCTTTATGATTTCGTGTTCGCGGCCTCCACCGCCGATGACCATCAGTTTCATAGTGCAGGAGTATCCTTTCTCAGTGGTGGAACAGACGCATACCCGTGAAGCACATGACAATGTTGTAGCGGTCCGCAGTCTCAATGACATTGTCATCACGGATCGATCCGCCCGGTTCGACAATATAGGAAGCACCGGACTTCCGTGCCCTCTCCACGTTGTCTCCGAACGGGAAGAACGCATCCGAACCGACCGTCAGACCGGTCTGCTTGGCGATCCAGGCCTGGCGCTCTTCACGGGTAAAGACCTCCGGACGCTCTGTAAAGACCTTCTGCCATTCACCGTCCCTGAGCACATCATCATATTCATCAGAGATATAGACATCGATTGCATTGTCTCGGTCTGCCCTTCTGACATCTTTTTTAAACGGCAGGTTCATCACCTTCGGACTCTGTCTGAGCCACCAGTTGTCTGCCTTCTGTCCGGCCAGACGGGTACAGTGGATCCGGCTCTGCTGCCCCGCACCGACACCGATCGCCTGTCCGTTCTTGACATAGCAGACACTGTTGGACTGCGTGTACTTCAGTGTGATCAGGGATACGATCATATCGATCTTCGCTTCCTTCGGCAGATCCTTGTTCGCTGTAACGATATTCGTCAGCAGTTCTTCATCGATCCGGAAGTTGTTGTGACCCTGCTCAAACGTAATGCCGAACACATCCTTGCATTCCTGAAGCGCCGGTACATAGTCCGGATCGATCTCGATGACATTGTACTTGCCGTTCTTCTTCGCCTTCAGGATCTCCAGAGCCTTCTCCGTATAGCCCGGCGCGATGATGCCGTCGGATACTTCTGCCCGCAGATATTCCGCTACCGTTTCATCGCAGATATCGCTCAGTGCCGCAAAATCACCGTAGGAGGACAGACGGTCTGTACCTCTTGCCCGGATGTAGGCACTGGCGATCAGGGACGGTTCCGCACTGTCCTTGACAAAATACATCTTCCGCTCGGTTTCACTCAGCGGATAGCCCACAGCTGCACCGGCCGGTGAAACATGCTTGAAGCTCGCTGCACTCGGCAGACCTGTCGCTTCCTTGAGTTCCTTGACCAGCTGCCAGGAATTCAGCGCATCCAGGAAATTGATATATCCGGGTCTTCCGCTCAGTACCTTCAGAGGCAGTTCCGAACCATCCTTCATATAGATGGAAGCCGGCTTCTGGTTCGGATTGCAGCCGTATTTCAGTTCCAGTGTTTTCATAGTCCCTCCTCACTGATGTTTATTGATGATCCGCTCTTCGGATTCACCTGTCGCAATATCCCGGTAACAGACATACAGGG
>JAFWJP010000117.1 GCA_017514645.1 Solobacterium sp.
ATTATAACAAGGATTTGAAAAAAAGCCACAAAAATCGTAAATATAATACAATAAAGAGGGGAATCTGCCATGACAACGTACAAAAAACTCAACGTGGAATATATCATCGATGTTGCAAATGATGCACTGGAACACCTGTACAGTGCCAAGGAATACCTTACCAGTGCTTCGCGTCTGGGAATTGCGGACATGCTGGGAGGCAAGCTGTTCATTACAGGGATGAAGCACAATTCGATGTATCAGGCACAGGATGAGCTGGATGCGGCTGTGTCGGCCATCAAGGAACTGCAGAAGTGGACGACAGACATGACAGACACAAAGAGCCTGGACATCGATTTCAGCGATTTCCTGCAGGCGACGGATTTCATGTTCGACAATATCTTTACGGATATCTTTGCGCAGCAGAAGATCAGAAAAGCGCGGGATGCGGTGGATGCCGCAATTGCCCAGATTGAACTGCTGCTGGATGATGCGTATCGCGGAGACCTGTGATCAGGTCTTTTTTCATTCAAACCATTTGTTCAGTTCCCGGTGGATCAGTTCCATGGCCCGGGAGTAGTACCGGCTCTGCTTGACGGAAATATAGACCGGACGTGACGAATATTTGGACTTGGACCGGTAGTATCCGACATGTTCAGGGCATTCGGAGGTGTACCGCAGAAGGGTATCGCTGATGAAGGAGATTCCTGCACCGATGGATGTATAACGGTAAACGGTCGTCAGACGGTCTACTTCCAGCAGAACATTCGGGGAGAAACCGGCATGGCGGCAGAGGACATCGGTCAGCTGCCGGGTTTCATTTCCTTTGGTCAGCAGAATGAACGGTACATCACGAAGCTGATGAAGATCGATCGGCGGTTTATCAGCATAACCAGGGGAAAGAACTTCTTCAGCGCTCATCCGGCCTTCTTTGTACCCGGGCGCGTAGATGTCCGGCACAGCCAGAACGATGTTTTCCGAGAAGAGTTCCCGCTGGTCAAAGATCTTCTTGTCCAGAGGGCGGTTGTCAATGACCAGGTCCAGCTGTCCTTCCAGCAGCATTCTTTCGAGCGCGGATGAATCAGCGTTGATCAGTTCGATCCGGATGCCCGGATACTGCTTCATGAAGGAAGACAGGAATTCCGGCATGACCAGATCTGAGAGGAGCTGGTTCGTACCGATACGGATATAGCCCTTCTGCAGCTGATTGATGGAATCGATGTAGTCCTTAAAGTCACGCTCCGCCAGATCGATCTCGTGGGCAGTCTTCAGGTATTCCCGCCCGGCATCCGTCAGCCGGATGGGCTTGGTGGTACGGTCAAAGAGCGGCATGCCGATTTCGTCCTCCAGTTTCTTCACCATAACGCTGAGGGACGGCTGGGGCATGTAGAGCTTTCCCGCTGCTTTGGAAAAGCTCTGTTCTTCGTTGATCGTTTCTATGATTTTCCGGTACCGGAACAGGTCAGGCATACGTAAACACCTCCATAATTAATATCTAATATTAATTATAACAATATATGATATTGATTATGCTGTAAGTTGATTTATAGTGAAACTAGAAGAAGTAAGCGCTTACGCATTTCAGCGCGTACAGGACAACAATCATAGCAAAAAATGACATCAGGAGGTAAGTATCATGTCAGAAAAGAAACAATTCCGTTCCGAGCGGGACTCCATCGGTATCAAGGATGTTCCGGCTGACGCTCTTTACGGTGTTCAGACACTGAGAGCAGCAGAGAACTTCCAGATCACCCACACACTGGTTCACCCTGAAATGGTCAAGAGCATGGCAGCGGTCAAGAAGGCCTGCGCCATCGTCAACAAGCGCGTCGGTACGGTCAAGCCGGAAGTCGCGGATGCGATCGTAGAGGCGAGTGATGAGGTCATGGCAGGCAAGTATCTGGATGAGTTCATCACGGACGCGATCCAGGGCGGTGCCGGTACATCCATGAACATGAACGCGAACGAAGTCATCGCGAATATCGCCAATATCAAGCTCGGCGGCAAACCCGGTGATTATCAGATCGTTCATCCGAACAATGATGTCAACTTCGGTCAGTCCACGAACGATGTCATTCCGACAGCCGGAAAGCTGACAGCTCTGGTTCTGATGAAGAAGCTGGAGAAGGAACTGGCTGATCTGGAAAAGGCTTTCCTGGCCAAGAGCGAAGAGTTTGACGGTGTCATCAAGATGGGCCGTACCCAGCTCCAGGACGCTGTTCCGATCCGTCTCGGACAGGAATTCCATGCCTATGCCGAAGTGACCAAGAGAGGTCTTGCCCGCATCAAGAAGAGTGAAGCAGAACTGCTGTCCATCCCGCTGGGCGGAACCGCGATCGGTACCGGCATCAACGCCGATGTCGAATTCTACAACACAGTATGCGATGAGTTCGCCAAGGTGACAGGCTTTGACTTCAAACAGGCAGAAGATACGATCGACGCAACCCAGAACATTGACGGCTACGCTGCCGTTTCCTCGGCAATCAAGAACTGTGCCATTGCCCTGTCAAAGGTCGGCAATGACCTGCGTCTGCTGTCCTCCGGACCGCGTACCGGTATCGGTGAGATCAATCTCCCGGCAATGCAGAACGGTTCTTCCATCATGCCGGGCAAGGTCAACCCGGTCATTCCGGAAGTCCTGACCCAGGCTGCCTTCCTCTGTGCCGGAAATGATGTCACGATCGGCATGGCGGTTGAAGCAGGCCAGATGGAACTGAACGCGTTTGAACCGGTAACGTTCTACTGCCTGTTCGGTTCGATCGATGCCCTGACAGGTGCGGTCAATACCTTCATCCACAACTGTGTGGAAGGCATTACAGCCAATGAACAGAGATGCTATGACCTGCTGCACAACAGTGTCGGTACGATCACAGCGCTCAATCCGTACATCGGTTACCAGGCTGCAGCGGATACCGCCAAGGAAGCGCTCAAGACAGGACGTCCTGTCCGTGAACTGATCCTTGAAAAAGGTCTGCTGACAGAAGAAGAAATGGAAAAGATCCTGGATCCGTTCGCCATGACGAAGCCGGGCATTGCAGGCAAATAAGATGGGTTACCGAATCGAAAAGGATACACTCGGTGAAGTCCGGGTCCCCGACGATCATTACTGGGGTGCCCAGACCGAACGCAGTTTCGAAAACTTCCGCATCGGTACGGAAACAATGCCGAAGGAGATCATCGAAGCCTTCGCGCTGCTCAAGCGCGCCTGTGCCGAAGCCAACCATGACTTCGAACGTCTGGATGATGAAAAGCGGAACGCGATCGTGGAGACATGTGACGCGATCCTGGCCGGAAAGTATCCGGATGAGTTCCCCCTGAAGGTCTGGCAGACCGGTTCCGGTACCCAGTCCAACATGAATGTGAACGAGGTCATTGCCCATATCGGCGGACACGGTCTACATCCCAATGACCACGTCAACATGTCCCAGAGCTCGAATGATACGTTCCCCAGCGCGCTGCATATCGCCGGTGTCCTGGTCATCGTAAACAAGGTCCTGCCCGCTGTGGAACGGCTAAGGCAGATCCTGCTGGATCTGGAGGAAGAGAACAAGGATATCATCAAGAGCGGTCGTACGCACTTGATGGATGCGGTTCCGATCCGCTTCAGTCAGGAGATCAGCGGCTGGAGAGGCATGCTGGAAGAGAGTGCGGAGATGCTCAGTCTGTCACTGAACAATCTGCACAAACTGGCAATCGGCGGTACGGCCGTCGGTACCGGCATCAATGCACCGAAGGGATTCGACGAAGCTGTCTGCCGGCATCTGAGTGAAGAGACCGGTGTGACCTTCGTGCCGGATCCGAACAAGTTCCACGCCCTGACCTCGAAGGATGCCTGTGTGTTTGCCCACGGGGCACTGAAGGGTCTGGCAGCGGATCTGATGAAGATTGCAAACGATGTACGCTGGATGGCCAGCGGACCGCGTGACGGCCTCGGTGAGATCACGATTCCTGCCAATGAACCGGGCAGTTCCATCATGCCGGGAAAGGTCAACCCGACCCAGTGTGAAGCCGTTACCATGGTTGCAGTACAGGTGATGGGCAATGATACCGCTGTTGGTATTGCAGCATCCCAGGGCAACTTCGAACTGAACGTCTTCATGCCGGTCATCGCATACAACTTCATCCAGTCGGCTGTGCTGCTGGCGGATGTCATGGATTCGTTCGGAAAGAACTGTCTGGTCGGCCTGAAGGCCAACCGGGAGAAGATGCGCGAGAATCTGGAACGTTCCCTGATGTCGGTAACAGCGCTCAACCGTTCCATCGGCTATGAAAAAGCCGCAACCGTTGCCAAGAAGGCATTTGCAGAAAACAAATCCCTGAGGGAAACCGTCCTCGAACTCGGTTATCTCAGTGAAGAAGAATTCGACCGTCTCATGGTATTTGAGAAAATGGTCTAGGAGGAGAAAACAAATGGATTACAATGAACTCGCACTGAAGATGCATGCAGAACACCGCGGAAAGCTGGAAGTACACTCCAAGGTGGCTGTCAATGACCGTGACTCCCTGAGCACAGCCTATACGCCGGGTGTTGCGGAGCCTTGC
>JAFWJP010000118.1 GCA_017514645.1 Solobacterium sp.
TCCAACGCACTGTGGAAGATGAGCGCAATCTTCTCATCCGTTACATCCAGCCCGAAATTCAAAGGTATGATATACGGATAGTCTGCATCATTCAGTGCAAGCCGGCACACATCACACCTGCGCATGATTTCAATGATTTCTGATCTGTCAGTGATTTCCCTGTCTTTTCTGCGCATACTGTCCTCCTTAAAGATCTCTGGTGAGCAGTTCGATCATATGCAGTGGATGTCCGCCTCCAAGACGGATCCCGCGTTCACATCCATTGCAGTAAACAGCGGTTTCCTCTGTCCGGTATTGTCTGACCCAGGCCTCCATCGCTGCTTTCTGTTCTGCTTCTGTCATCAATTGCCGCTGCTGTTCGAGACACGCCGACAGTTCCGGAACGATTTCCGGAAGATCCGGCGCAATCGGTGTATTGTACCAGATTCCGCAGTATTCCGTCTGTTCATGGTTCTGCGGCATTTCCACATATTCAATATTCATTCTGTGCAGGCATTCTCTTACAGCATCCTGCAGTGCCCGGTTATCCTTTGTCCTGCGGCAGTCCTGTATCGTTACGGTCTTTCCCTGCCAGTCCGGCCACACGAAATCCGTTTCCAGAAGATATTCATACAGACTCCTTCTGCAGTTGTGCGGCATCCTTTCTGCCAGCACCATTTCACACAGTGTACAGTTCTGAATGATCTCATCTTCTTCTGCGATCGCGCTGAGATCCTTTCTGCAGCATATAGCCTGCTTCAGACCTTTTCCCAGCAGATATTCTGTCATCTTCTTTACAGCTTCTGGATGGTTCCTTCGAACATCACATCCAGGCAAGTACCAGATCATATATCCCTCCAACGAAAAACGCAGTGTTTATCTGCGTCTATCATATCATCTGTCCCCTCAGTACCGTAAAAGGTTTACACATGCTGCGGGTAGTAGTTTTTCAGAATTGCCAGTACATCGCTCTGGGATACCAGCTTCTCCCGGGCAATTCTGTCCGATGCCTGTTCCAGTGTTTCTTCCGGACCGACCTTGTATTCATTCAGGATCTCCCAGGCCAGTGAATCTTCACTCAGTGCGCACATGTCCGAACCCTCCTGTCTCCATTATAGCCTCATTCAGAAAAAGAACGCTGATATCAACGTTCTTCATCGTCTTCAATGGCCGCAATGACACTGTCAGGAGACGCAAAGCGGACAACGCAGCTGATCTCTTCCGGAATCCGTTCGTAGACATAGCCGGCGGAATGCGTACCGCGTACGACGGTACCGACCGAGTTCGCTACATATCCGGATTTGATGCCCTGCAGGGAATAGACCGCAATCGCCTCATCATCGTAGATGTTGTCCCGTTCCTTCTTCAGGATGAACTCCCTGCCTGTCCGGCACGTTCCTGCATCCCCGTATCCTTCTCTTAACAATACGGTGACATACAACGGTTCCTGCTTCATCAGAGAACCACCTCTGTTTCCATGCAGACTTCACAGATCACCTTGTCCGGCAGAATGTACATCACCACCGCTTCTGCTTCCTCACTGATCTTGTCATACAGCCGTCCTGCCGACATGCAGTCCCCGGCAACTGTTTTCCAGGAATTCGCAACATGCCCGATCGTACCAAGCCCCGGAAGACGGACTTCAATGGCCTCATGGTCATATTTGTTGTCCGGTTCCTTCTTCAGGTTAACAAGCATCCCCCTCTCCAGAAATTCTGTCCCGTAATAATAACCCGTCCCGGCAACGGTAATGTAGATCTTTTTTGTACTGTTCATATCCGTTCCTCCTCAACGAGGACAGATTACCGGACCTGTGACGCAAAAATTATGCCAGAGCAGGACAAATCACCGGAAAAATTAGATAATCTGAATCAGGAGAACAGACTGATGAACAAACTCGGCTTCGGCTTTCTGCGGATACCGCAGAAACAGAATACAAACGAATATGACTGGAAAGCGCTGGACCGCCTGGTTGACCTGTACATGGAAGCCGGCGAAAGATACTTCGATACCTGCTATACCTATCTGGACGGACACAGCGAAGAAGGGATCCGCCGCAGTGTCGTGTCCCGCAAGTGCAGA
>JAFWJP010000119.1 GCA_017514645.1 Solobacterium sp.
CGTCAGACAGACCAGAGCCGAAACCAGAATGAAGAACAGCGGAAAGATCGCCGCAATGGCCGCCATGGTCTCCACTGTATTGCGGAATGTCCGGGAAGCGTAATGCTCTTCCCGGGTCAGAACCGTCCAGGTTCCCTTTTCAAGATTATTGATATCATCCAGGGCCTTATCCAGGTCTGCCCTGGCATCTTCCAGCTCCTGCGCTCCATCGATCCGGGCTTCCTCCAGTTTCCGTACACCGTCATTGTATTCCGCTTCTGCATCATTGAGCGTCTGCCGGTTTTCTTCTATCTCTTTCCGGCCTTCGTCGATCAGGGCCTGCGCGTCAGCACGCTGCCGTTCCAGTTCTGCTTCACCATCCGCCAGTGCAGCTTCCCCGTCCTTGATCTGCTGTTCCGCATCCTGGATCTGTTTCAGTCCTTCCGCCAGACCATCATCGATCTGCTTGATACTATCCCTGTATTCCTTGATCTTAGCGTCCAGTTCGTTCTCATTGATTCCGTTCTGGCGCAGTTGTTCAACAATCCCTTTCCGTGTTTCCTGCAGTTCCTGTTTCTTCGCTCTTACCGCATCGAGCGTATCCTGAAGCGTAGCATTGTCCGAAAGACCCAGCATACTGATCAATGTGTCCATCCTCGGGTCTGCCGCCCGAAGCACAGCAACAGGCAGATTGCTGAGCATGGCAGCGTAATCCGCGCCGCTGATGAGCGCCTGTACTTCCGGCAATTCCGCAACCGCTGTATCCGTCAGATGCTGCAGCACTTCGCTTGCCTGACTGGTTTCATCCAGACCCATGATATTCAGAAGATCCGCCAGACCGGGATATTCTTCCACCAGTTCACCAACGGATACATTCTCATCCAGAAGAGGTCCCAGATCCTGATTGATCTGATCAGCGAGCTGCTGCCCTGTTTCCGTATCACTGAGGGTCATGGTCATCAGTTCACGCACGGTCGTGCTGCCCGGAATACCCAGCGCATCCGCAAGTTCCTTCATATCAGGATACGCTTCCATGAACAGACTGACCGGAATATCACCTGTTTTGATCTCTTCCAGAAGCTGCTCCGCTTCATCCAGCTGCCCGATACCGGCATCGATCTGAGCCAGACCATCACGCGCTTCTTCCAGGGAAGAAACCGCTTCCGTCAGCTGATCCCTGAGAGCACTGTAGGTTTTTTTCTGTTCCTCATATTCCTTTTTTCCCTGCTCCAGCTGTTTCTTTCCTGCCTCCAGTTCCGCTCTGCCGTCGCTGATCTGTTTCCGGGCTGCAGCGATCTGTTCATCCAGCTCCTGCTGTGCATCATTGATCTCATTTTCGGCGTCTGCCAGTTTCTGCTTTCCATCATTGATCTCAGCAGCCGCATCTGCCAGTTCACGTTCCGCATCCGCGATTTCCCTGTTGTATGTATCCAAACCATCGTTGTATTCCGAAAGTCCGTCATTGTATGCGTTCATCGCTTCTTCCAGGATCTCATCATACCGGTGCAGCGACTGTGTTTTTCCCAGGGTCTCGATTTCATCCCTGACTTCCTCACTGCGGGCTTCATAGGCAGCATAAAAGGATTCATAGTCCTTGGCACCTTTGTATACAACACTGATCTCTGTATCAAAGTCCACGGTAAAAGCCTGTTCCGGCACATAGAAATAGGTATCGATGTACCGGTTGCTCAGAGTACTGTTTTCCTTTGTTTCGTTGAGATACAGCGGTGTATCGATGGTACCGACGACTGTATAGGTATCCGTACACAGCCAGTCCTCCAGATCACCTGCAGGTCTTGTCAGCGTGATGGTCATGCCTACCGGCGGACCGGGCATCAGATCCGTACCCGCTTCCGCAAGAAGTTCATCTGTACGTTCCGGGAGACGTCCCTCGCGCAGAACGAAGCGGTTGAGCGTATCATCCGGATCATAGGAATGGACCCTGGCAATGACTGCACTGTCTGCCAGATAAGCAACTGTATCCACGAATTTTGTTCCGTTGACATCCTGCACATCTTCCAGCGCGCGGATCGATCCGATGTCTTCATCATCAAACCCGTATGCAGAATACACGGTGATATCCTTCAGATTCAGCTGATCATTGTATGCGTCAACGTTGTCCGCCATGATCGTTGAAGAAGACGATACACCGACGTAGAACGATACACCGAGCGTCACAATTGCCGTCAACGAAAAAAACCTCATCTTCGTAGAACGGATGAGCCGCAGCGTATCCTTTTTCAACGTACGGTATTTCACAGGCTTACCACTCAATGGTCCGGATATCCTGCGGATGTTCGTTGACCGTTGCAGAGACGATCCTGCCGCTGTTGACACGGAAGACTTTGTCCCCCATCGGGCAAAGTGCCAGGTTATGGGTAATGATAATGGTGGTCATCTGGTTCTTCCGGCAGGTTTCCTGCAGCAGCAGAAGGATCTGCTTTCCGGTCACGTAATCCAGTGCACCGGTCGGTTCGTCGCACAGAAGCAGTTTCGGATTCTTTGCCAGCGCCCTGGCAATGGCGACTCTCTGCTGTTCACCGCCGGACAGCTGGGAAGGGAAATTATCTGCACGCTCCGCCAGACCGACATGTTCCAGCGTTTCCGCCGGATCCAGAGGATCCCGGCAGATTTCCGTAGCAAGTTCCACATTCTCCTTCGCTGTCAGATTCTGTACAAGATTGTAGAACTGGAACACAAAACCGATGTCAAAGCGTCGGTAATCCGTCAGCGCTTTATCATCCATCTGATCCACCCTGACACCGTCAACGATGATTTCTCCCGACGTTGCCGTATCCATACCGCCGAGAATGTTCAGCAGCGTGGTCTTGCCCGCGCCGGACTCGCCCACGATGACGCAGATTTCCCCGCGCGCGACGGAAAACCTGACGTCGTGCAGCGCAGTTAGCTCCACC
>JAFWJP010000120.1 GCA_017514645.1 Solobacterium sp.
TAATTCTCTATGGCGTCATGTTTATGATTCAAAGAGAAAACAGTGGATGGAGCAGGATGGTGAAATTGTTTACGAATCTGACGGACAGACAATTCCTGATCTGATGGAACAAGGAACGAAGCTACAGGCAAATCTGCTTCCGGGCCAGAAATCGAAAGAGTGTGATTACGAGCGATAGGAGGCAATATGGAATTGGAAATCTGGGACATGCTCCCTGCGGAGCAGAAATACAGTTACTCGCAGTCCTCGCAGATCATGGGGCAGACCGGCTGTATAGGGCATTTGCGCGTGGATATGGATACCAATGGCGAAGGCTTTTTCAGCACTTGGGATGACCACATGAAGCACTTGAAGACCGACATATTCAAGCAGGAATTCGATGACGTGATCCATATGCTTCGGTTTAATCCGGAATACGATCACATCCTAAAAAACCGAACCTCCCTTGCAAGATACTGTTACAGCCATCCTTCCTGTCAGATGGAAGATGGAAGAAGCTTCGGCATCCGGGTGGATACAGAGCAATACTCTTATCTCTGCCGGCTGAATCCGAACAAGGGCGAGTACAACGCATACATCTACGCCTACAAGAAGGACTGGCTGGATCATCACCTGATGCAGGCACAGAAAGGGATCCGGTTCATCGACAGTCACTACAACAATCTATTCCGGCTGCCGGACGGCGGAAAGATACAGATCACCACTCCTTCCGGGGAGAAGATCACGGAGACCTGCCGGTACATCGACGAATACCACACAGAGGTCGGGCGTTCGCTCTATCACATTTGTGAGTTTGCGGAGCGTATGGAGCAGAACGGCAATACCGTTGAGCCGCTGACGCCGCCGATCGAAAAGACAAAACCCAAAGGAAAGGAGCGACACAATGCAAGTATTGATCGTTGAGCCGATGAAAGCGCCGTATGTCAAGGACATTGACGAAGGGCTGGAAAGCATGCAGCACGAAGTCGGCGGATACATCGAGGCGCATTATCCTTTCGAGGATGAAGTAGCCATCATATGCAATGAAGAAGGAAAGCTGGATGGTCTGGAACTGAACCGTGCGCTGCGCGGTGACGACGGCGAGATCTATGACATCATCGCCGGCACGTTCATGGTCGTCGGGCTGACCGAAGAAAACTTCGGTTCCCTGACGCTGGAGCAGATCGCAACGTACACCGAAAAGTACCGTGTGCCGGAAATGTTCCTCATGCGTGGTGGACAGATCATGGCTATCCCTGTCAGTGTTATGCAATATGAACCGACGCAGAAAAGCGATTACGAGGAGGTTCGAAACGGGTATCGCCTTGTCGTCCGCAGGGATGACGATCCGATCGACCCGCGCAAGTTCGACGACAACTTCGGTAAGCTGGTTTGCTTCGACCGTTACTGGTCAGGAGACAATCACGGCTTCAAGGACAAGGACGCCTTCCTCATGGATCGCCTGGTAGCGCACTTCGACAACGAGAAAAAAGCGGAAGCCTTCTGGGACAAAATGGAGCAGGAATATCTCTGCGACCCGGAGAAAGTGCGGGATGATCACATTCTGGAGGAGATCAGCAAGGATCACGTTATCCTCCCAGTATACATGTACCGGCACAGCGGTGACACCGTCTCCACGGAGCCGTTCTCCGATCCATGGGATTCCGGGCAGATCGGCTGGATCTACGCGGACCGAGCCTCCGTTGTGGCACAATTCGGTGATATGAATGACGTCACAATCCCGCTGGCAAAGCAACTGCTGGAAAACGAAGTCTCCACTTGGAACGATTACATCATGGGCGAGAATTACAGCTACGATCTTGTCAATGAAAAGACCGGTGAAGTTGTAGACGGCGGATTCTGGACCGGAGACATCGAGTCACTGAAGGCGTTTGCCTTCAATTCCGCGCCGATGCCGGACAAGCAGACACCCGTTAAGGATGGTGATACAAGATGAAATACACGAAAGAACAGATCACCGAAGCTGCAAGCATGGATCTCGTCTCCTATCTGGAATCCAGAGGATATGAGCTCAAGCGGGAAGGCAATCAGTACCGGCTGAAGGAGCACGATAGTCTGTACATCAAGGGAAATCAGTGGTACTGGCACTCGCAGCATAAGGGCGGAAAAACGTTGGACTTTCTCATGGACTATGAAGGCCTGTCCTTCCTGGATGCTATGAAAGCGCTGCTCGGAGAAGATAGCAAGAGTGAGCGCAGGATCCCGATCGCCGCACCGCAAGAGCATACGGATCCTAAGGATCTGAAGCTTCCGGAGCCATCCGAGAACAACAACGCCGTATACGCCTACCTGAAAAGCCGCGGCATCGATGCCCGGATCATAAAGGAGTGCATCGACCAGGGGTTGCTGTACCAGACCAATATGTTCTGGGTCCAGAACGAATCCGGAGAATACGAAAAGAATGCCTGCCCGCCGCAGGCAGTTTTTGTAGGCAAGGATAAGGATGGTACCCCGCGATACGCCTGTACCCGGTCCTGTACCGGCAAAGCAAAGCACGATGCCTACGGCAGTGACAAAGCGTATGCTTTCGCCCTGCCCGACGGTGACAGCAAAGCGCTTTGGGTATTTGAAAGCGCAATCGACCTGCTGTCACATGCCACGCTCTGCAACTACTCCAAGAACAAGTACCCTGCACACCGCGTGTCGCTCGGCGGGATCTCCCCTACAGCCATGCTCCAGTATCTAACCGATCATCCGCA
>JAFWJP010000121.1 GCA_017514645.1 Solobacterium sp.
CTCGCTTCCGGAATCACCAGCGCAATGGTCGTCGTCTTCTGCAGGGCCAGACCCTGAGCGATCGCATTCGGCTTATAGCCCAGTTTCTCGATCGCTGCCTGGACACGTGCACGTGTCGGCGCCTTGACAACACTGCTGCCGTTGATCACTCTTGAAACAGTCGCCAAAGATACACCCGCTTCGCTCGCTACATCATAAATCGTTACTCTTTTCATAAGAGTGTACCTCCGCTATTCTGCTATTTCTTCGCAAACAGTCCCTTCAAAGCCGCAATTCCCTTGTTTACGGTTTCTGCAACCTTGCCTGTAAATGTCTTTACATTCTCCTTTGTAACAGTTTCGGATACCTTCTCCTTTACCGTGTTGTATCCTGCTCCTGCGGCCTTCTTCGCCTTTTCGTAGTTGTCCTTGATCTTTTCCTGTGTTTCATCGGAAATGTGGTCATCCAGGAAATCAACAGCCTTGTCCTTGGCGTTCTTTGCGGTTTCCGCTGCCTGCTGGAAACGAGGATCTTCCTTCAGGTCACCGTACATCTTCTTTGCACCGTCCACTGCCTTGACTGCGTTTTCCCTGAGGATCGCAACGGTTTTGTCCACATCGACATTTTCGCGGATCTCAGCTACTTTGTCCGTGACCTTGTCCTTGACTGCGTCGACCTTGGCTGCAGCGTTCTCCTTGAATTCCGAAATCCGTTCCTTCTGGTCATCATTCAGAGAAAAATCCGGAATCGTGAACTTCTTTCCGTCATCCTCATCTTCGTCCTTCTTCTCTGTGATCTCTTCGATCTTTTTCTTCAGATCTCCGACTGTTTTCTCGATGTTGCTGATAGGCTCGTCCAGCGCATCCGCTGTTTTGTCCGCTGCTTCTTCAACCGCATCGCTGACTGCCTCAGCTGCTTCCTCCGCAGCCTTGTCCAGTTCTTCTACGCTTTCCTTTACATCGTCCATGATCTTCTTCTCATCACACATGGGATCCATCCTCCTTTTCTGCAGGCTCATCCATCAGGACTCCTGCCTCATCACCGTCAAATACATCGAACTCCGCAGAATCTTCCTTCGTCAGATGCGACGTTACATACTCCTTCAGTTTCCCGGATTTGTCTCCGGCATTCTCTGCCGCCCGGGTGAAACCGTCAAGCACCTTATCATGTACGTCGTTCAATGTGTTGCTGTACTTCACTACGGTATCCAGCGGAGCCTGTACCTTTGCGATACTGTCATCCACCTTGCGCAGTGTCGGATCCAGATTCTTCACTGTACCCGTCAGACCATCGATCAGTGCCCAGCACTTCTTCAAAAGAACACACAGGAAGATCAGAACCAAAGCACCGAGTATAGGTAAAATTTCTCTGGAAACAATTGCCAGATCGTGTATTAATGCGTCCATAACAAAATCTCCTGTATCCTATACGCATTATATCATCCGTGAAAGTATTTTCAATGAAAAAGCAATCCGCAGTTTTCAGACCCCTTGGAATTAAAAACTCCCCTGCATTACTGCAGGAGAGTATTCTGTCATGCCTCAGCCGGTTCGTCTGCCCTGCGCCGTACCAGTGCCTTCAGCACCCGCCGCTCCGCAGCCTCCAGCACAGTGACTTCAATATTCCGGTAAGTGAATGTACTGCCCGGTTCCGGGAAACCTTCAAGCATTTCAATACACCATCCGCCGACCGTCTCACTCTCAAAATCAAAGGAATCTTCATCCCAGTCCAGCAGTTCCAGAAATTCAAATACCGGTGTATCACCGTATACTTCATATTCGTTTTCCTGCTTTTCCAGAATACCTTCTTCGACAACATCTGTCTCATCCCAGATATCACCGACCAGCTGTTCCAGGATATCCTCCATTGTAACGACACCCAGTGTACCGCCGTATTCATCCGTAACGATTGCCAGGTGCTGCTGGGCCCTGCGCAGTTCCTCCAGTGCATCCGGAAGCTTGATCGTCTTGTACAGGAAACAAGGCTCCATCAGCATGCTCCGCATATCAACATCAGGATCATCGATCACTGCTTTCAGATACCGGTTCAATGACAGGATGCCGATCACATGATCAATGCTCTCGTCATAAACGGGGATCCTGGTATACGGGGAATTCCCGATGATATCCCAGATCTCGTCCTTGTCATCGTCAATATCGATCGCTGTAATATCGATCCTTGCGGTCATGACTTCGGAAACGGAAATATCCGCGAAATCAATTGCCGCACTCACAAGTTCCGATGAATCCTCGTCAATGATATCTTCATCCTCCGCAGTTTCGATAATGGAGTGCAGTTCCTCTACAGCCGCTTCCTCATCATTGTCCTCTTCACCCTTCAGCTTTGAAGTCAGCAGATTTACAAGACTGACAACGATCCACGTCACAGGCCGGAACAGGATCATCAGAAACCTGATCGGTCCGGAAAACTTCATGGCATAGTTCGTAGCGTTCTTGTTTGCAGCGATCTTCGGAATGGTCTCTCCGAAGATGATGACCAGCAGTGTAATGATTGCTGTGGAAGCCCAGGCATACTGCTCCGCCGCCAGCAGGATCACTGCGACCGAACCAAGTGATGAAGCAGCGATATTGACCAGGTTGTTGCCGACAAGGATCGTAGACAGCGCATCATCATAACGTTCTGTGATCTTCAGCGCACGTTCTGCGTTCTTGTCACCATCTTCCATGGCATGTTCCAGACGGACCTTGTTGCAGGAAGAAAATGACATTTCAGACGCGGAGAAAAACGCTGAGAACAGGATACATACCGCAATGGCAATCAGAATCCAGACGATCATGCAGTCTTCCTCCCGATATTCTCAGCAGGATCCTGCGGGAATACCTGAACCAGCAGACGGATGATCCGGTTCTGCTTCATGGACAGAACAGAGATCTCCGCCCCGGCAAATGTAAACCTGTCCCCTTCCTTCGGAATCCGGGCGAAGCTTTCATAAGCCAGTTCACTCATCAGTTTGTTCGTTAGTTCTTCCTCTTCTTCCTCGCTGTAATGCAGATTCAGCTCATCCAGCACATTCAGTACCGGTTCTTCCGCACTGACACTGTAGGAATCATCAGAAAGACGAATGACCGGTTCATCTACCTGATCATCCTCATCCCAGATCTCACCGACCAGTTCTTCCAGAATATCTTCCACAGACACGATTCCGAGCGTTCCGCCGAAATTGTCCGTAACGATGGCAACATTCATCTTGGACTTGGACATCAGCGTCAGCACATCATTGATCTTCGCGGACTGATGCACAAAGAACGGTGCATCCAGCAGACCGCGCAGATCGCTGACCTTTCCTTCATTAACCACTGTCCGGATATATTTACGGATCTGAAGGATACCGATCACAGAATCAATATTATCCTGATAGACCGGCATACGGCTGTGATTTTCCCGCTTGATCAGATCCAGAATCTCCTTCTGGGACATATCGATATCAATGGCCGCAACATCCACACGGCTTGTCAGAATGCTTCCCACAGTAACGTCCTGAAACTGAAGAGCAGAAGAGATCAGATCCCCCTGATCCTCATCCAGTGTTCCCTCTTCCGTCATATCTTCAATGATGTCATACAGTTCATTTTCCGTAACGGATACTTCCGCATCACCGCTGAAGAGTCTGCCTGCCGCATTGCCGATCCCTGTCAGCAGAGCTGAAAACGGTGTGAGGATCGTCATCAGGAACCGCAGCAGACCGGCTGTTGCCAGACTGCAGCGCTCACTGTATTTCCGGGCAAAACTCTTCGGCAACATCTCGCCGAAGAAAAAGACAACCAGCGTCATGATGATCGTCGAAAGCGTAACGGCGGAAAGCCCCCATCGTTTCGTCACCATCATCGTTGTAACGGAAGCGGCTGCCAGATGAGCAATATTCGTGCAGATCAAAAGCGTTGTGATCGCACGGTCAAAATGATCGATGATATAAAGCGCATTCACAGCATTGCGCTCGTTCTTGTCAGCCCTGGCGCGGATTCTTGCTTTCGGCACAGAAGCAAAAGCGGTTTCACATACCGCGAACAGCATTGCACAGAAAATCAGAAGTATTACGATCAGACAAGACGATCGAGTGCCATCATCCATAGAGGAATCATCACGCTCCTTTTCAATATGGAATAGATTATCGCATATTCCCGTCCAGTATGCAAATCCTCACCGAAAACCTGCACACAAAAAGGTGAAGCACGAGGCTTCACCTCAGGAAATAATACCGTTCCGGTCCCTATGCCTTTTTCAGCATCTCGGCAAGCCAGTAGATATCCTTGGACGACATGAACAGGAAGACTGCGGGTTTTTCTTCTGCCAGCACCCGTGCACCGTTCTCATCCTCCGGCAGGATCACCGCCCTGGGGATCCGCTCCTGCAGATAGTCGATATTGATATCCGTACCGTCCTGCTTGTCATCAATGCTGGTAAAGTCGCACAGATAGACCTTGTCAGCCGCATCCAGCTCACGTGCAAAATCGTCAGCGAAATACTTGACTCTGGAAGCACGGTGCGGCTTGAACACGACAACCAGCTTCCTGTCCGGGAAGCGCTTGCGGGCAGCCGCGATCGTCACACCTACCTCTGTAGGATGATGCGCATAGTCATCAATGTAGATATTGTCCCCGTCCTGTTCAACAACGAAGCGTCTCTTTGCACCTTTGAAGCGGGACAGACCGCGCTCGATCTGCTCTGCCGTCATCCCTTCCAGAATACCGACACCGATGACAGCCAGACCGTTGAGCAGCAGATGATGACCGATAAACGGAAGTTCAAAGTGTCCGAACGGTTCACCTTTGAACTCAACATCAAAACTCATACCGTCCAGGCGTTCATCCACATTCACTGCCCGGATGTCATCATTCTCTTCCAGACCGTACCAGTAATGGGGAACCGAAAGCTCCAGCTTACGCGCTTCCTCATCCTCGCCGAAAACAACCATCGCTTTGCGGACATTCCGGGAGAACTGTTCATAGGCACTGCGGTAATCCGCCTTGTCCTTGAAATAGTCAACGTGATCGATATCAACGTTTGTTACGATCGCGTAATCCGGATGATATGCCAGGAAATGCCGGCGGAATTCATCCGCTTCAAGCGCGAAGTATTTCGTATCCGGTGTAATATGCCCGGTACCGTCACCGATCAGCCAGCCGGTCTCTCCGGCCTCCTGGAGCATTTCCGACAGCATCGTAGTGGTTGTTGTCTTGCCATGGCTTCCGGCAGCTGCCACCAATGTGTACGGCTCCAGGAATTTTCCTACGAATTCATGATATCTCGCACAGACACAGGTCGGATTATTCCGTGCTGCGATGACTTCCGGGAAATCCTCAAGGAACGCATTACCGATAACGACATGCATATTGTCCTTGATATTTGCCGGATCAAAATCATGGATTGCGATTCCCCGTTCATGAAGGCCTTCCTCTGTGAAGAAATGACGCTCCTGGTCACTGCCTTCCACATGATACCCAAGGTCATGCAGCATACTTGCAAGTGCTGCCATCCCGGTTCCTTTGATGCCGATAAAGAAATACGTTTCCATCCTATTCACCTTCCCGGTCTGTTCTGAATACCGTTGTTGTATCGATTTCATCTGAATCATCAAACAGCGAAGTCTGAACGAGTTCTTCTTCATCTCTCCGGTTCAGAATATCATCAAGCGAGAAATCGGGAACCCTTTCCTCTGCCTCCACCTTCTTCGGAGCCGGTGTCATTTCTTCCATGCGGTTGGACTTCTCTACCGTTGTCTGGATCGAAGAAGGACGGTCTTCTGTCTTGATACCGTACATCGGGGAAATGATCTGCGGTGTATACTCATCCTTTCCCTTCTTTGTACTCGGGGCTGCGCTGGTTGCCATGGAATCGACATCCTTCTCCGCAACACCGAAATACGGGCTGATGACCGGCTGGAATTCATAGGAAGGTTTCTTGTTGTTCGCAGCCTTTGCCGGTGCTTTCCTTCCGGGCTTGGCCGGTGCCTGATAAGCAGCGGAACGGCCTTCCGCCAGATCATCAATATTCAGACTTGTCGCTTTCTTCTCCTGAACGGGTTTTGTCTCCCTGACAGGCTCTTCGAAAACAGGTGCAGGTTCCCTGCGGGCAGGTGCAGCGGGAGGTACCGGAGCTGCGGTCTCAGCCTTCGGCATTTCCGTCGTTACGTCAATGCGCTTCATCGCAGGCTTCTCCTCCGGTGCCGGTGCTTCCTTTCTGCGCCGCGGCTGTACTTCTACAACTTCTTCTTCCTCTTCGATATCATCTTCATCTTCGAAAAAGAGATCCTGGAATTTCTTGAACATATGAATCCTCCCTTATTCCGTCTCTAATATTTTACATTGAATCATGCACGTTGTTAAGTCATTCATCACCCGTTGAGGGACTCACTGAACCATCCTCTGCAGGTTCCGTATAGTCATCATGCTTGATCAGAAGTTCATCGATCACACCGTTCTCAGGCGAGATATCCTCAAACAGATCCAGGCGCTTGCGCATATTGGAAATCGTCTCCCGGTAGGAGAACACTTCCAGGATCGCAACACGGTCGATCTGAACGTTTCTGGCTGTTTCCAGCATTGTTTCCGCCAGACCCGGCACTTCAGCATAAACCGTATACGCATTCATGAATACGCGGTCATCCCGGTAGTCCAGCAGTACATGTTCCCCCGCATCATAGACAGAAAACACGTAATTGTGTGAAATATGGTTGATGTCCAGATAGGAACCTTCATGGCTCATCAGAACATTGCCGTTGACTCCGCCGGGTTCCTGACCGCCGTAATAGGCATTGTTGATAACGGCCGCAATATTCAGGTTCATCGTGAATTTGTTCCCGTGCCAGCTGAATACGTTTCCTGTCTCGTCGGACGAGATCCGTCCGGTTCCTGGCTGAAGATAATAGGAATAATAGACATGCTCGTAGTTCGGCCGGTTGGTATCACAGACTTCTGCCTCCGCCAATGCAGAAAGGGTTTCCTCTTCAGGAAAACCGCTCTCAGCACAGCCTGTACATATCATCAGCAGCAGACAGATCAGAATACGCACATACTTCATGCAGTTATTCTACCATACTCATCCGCGTTTTGGATAAGCCGCCAGCTGGTATACCGGCATTCCCTGATCCATAAAACGCTGTTCATACTCCGTGACCGCGTCCTCTTCATGAGGATTCCTGCGGTAGTTGACGGAAAACTCCTTCAGCGTAAAACCGTTTTCAAGAAAATACAGCACAGAATCTTCAAAAAGATCCTGATTGTCGGTCTTCATGCGGATACAGCCCTCAGGCTTCAGGATGACTCTGTACATGTCCAGAAAGGTTTTGCTGGAAAGTCTTCTTTTATGATATCTGGTCTTCGGCCAGGGATCGGAGAAATTCAGATGGATCACATCTGCCTCACCTTCCGCAAACCATTCCAGAAGATGTTCCGCATCTCCGACGATCATGCGCTTCCGGTCCAGATCCGTACCGTTCTCGATGGCCTTGCGTACCGCAACCGCAGCAGCGCTCCGGTCCTTTTCGATGCCGATCCATGCCGTCTCCGGATACATGGCAGCCATGGCGTTCATATAATCGCCTTTCCCGGTTCCGATCTCAACGTGGACCTCTTCCTTGCCGAGCACTTCACTCCATCTGCCCCGCAGTTCCTGCGGATCGCTCAGAGCGTAATCGCTGTGTTCTTCCAGATAGGGATCCGCCCACTTCTTTTTTCTCATTCTCATAGTCTTTTACACAAAGAGGAAGCTTACGCCTCCTCCTTCTTCTTGAATACCCGTTTGTCCACCGGCTTGTTGCTGCTGCGGCGGTTATTGCCCTTCTTCGGCTCTGTATATCCTTCCGGCTTCGGCGTGCAGGCACGGGCAGATACCTTGACCTTACCGGTCGCTTCATCAATGTTGATGACCTTGACACGGATCGTATCACCGACATGCAGCGCATTGGCAATCTTATCCGTACGCTCCCAGGAAACTTCACTGACATGCAGCAGAGCGTCAGTTCCGGCAAACAGTGTCACAAACGCAAAGGACTCACGCACTTCACTGACAATGGCATCATACTCTTCACCGACATGTGCTACCCGCGTCAGTTCCTCAATGATCGCCTTCGCCTTGTCGACCATTTCCTGCTTCATATGATAGATTGCGACCCTGCCGTCCTCTTCGACATTGATCTCGACACCATCACAATCCGCAATGATCTGGTTGATCGTCTTTCCTCCGGTACCGATGACATCCTTGATCTTGTCGACCGGAATCTGCATCAGAACGACCTTCGGAGCATATTCCGATACATGATCACGCGGTGCACTGATTGCTGTCTCCATATTGTCCAGGATCTGCATACGGCCCTTATGAGCCTGTGCAAGCGCTTCACGCAGAATATCCTGTGTGATGCCCGTAACCTTGATATCCATCTGCAGCGCAGTGATACCGTTGCGTGTACCCGCAACCTTGAAATCCATATCACCGTAATGGTCTTCCATACCCTGGATATCCGTCAGGATCGAGTATGTATTGCCTGTCGTGATCAGACCCATCGCTACACCGGCAACCATAGCCTTGATCGGTACACCGGCAGCCATCAGGGACATCGTTCCTGCACAGATGCTCGCCTGGGAACTGGAACCGTTGGACTCCAGTACTTCCGCTACTGTAC
>JAFWJP010000122.1 GCA_017514645.1 Solobacterium sp.
ATCCCTTCCGAATACATGCGTATAGACCAGTTTCGGATTATAGAGGAAATCCACCGTCCAGTTGGTCAGAGTCGTTGCCAGGATCACCCCCAGCAGACCGAGCTTCTGCACCAGCAGAACAGACAGGACGATCTTGGATACAGCCATCAGATAAGCGTTGTTCTTGGCGTTGACGTAGAGACCGTTGGCATCCCTGGCGATCATCACGGGCTGACGCATGGTCAGATAGAAGATGTTCAGACCGAACAGGAAACAGATCGGGACAGAGGCTTCATACAGCGGATTGTTCATCCAGAGCGGTACGAACTGCGGCATGACCACGAAGATGGATACCGCAACGATTGTCGATACATAGGTCGCAAAGCTGAAGAATTCCGTGAATACTCCGTACCTGTCCGCATGTTCGTCATTGAACAGGTTACCGAAGCTGTTCATCGGTGAAGTGACCATGGTCTGGGTGATCTTGCCGATGTTGTCCGTGAGATAGCTGTAGGTTCCGTAGACGGAAGACATGACATAACCCATGAATCCGGTGACGACAATGTTGTCCGTCTGTGTCGTTGCCAGTTCGCTCAGGCGCTGTATGACGGCATAGCCGGCTTTCTTTCCGAACGAACGGTCTGTTTTGTTTTCCGGCTCTTCCTTCAGCCAGGGGTATTCCTTCAATGCGATCCTGCGGGCTGCGGTGTTGGCCGCGAGTACGTTGAGCGCATCAATGACCAGGATCCAGAAAAAGCTCAGTTCCAGACGGATCGCCGTTACCATCAGGATCATCCGCAGAATCGACAGGGACTGAATCCAGATGTTGATCCGGTATTCCTTCTGATCGGCCATGATCAGGAAGTTCGGTCCCATCAGGAAATAGGACACCCCATATGGGAATACCATCAGCCAGAACGTACCGGCCGTATGGATATAATCCAGAGGAGAAGCCTGAAAATACGGGAACAGCGCACCAACAGCCAGTCCGCTCACAAGAACGACCGCTCCGGTGATGCGGAAGATCCTTACCGCACCGTAGTAGATCTCCTTGACCCTCTCCCTGTCCTCTTCCGCCAGAGGTTTGAACATCAGCTGACGGAACGCCAGGGAATACGCCAGTTCACAGATATTGATGAAAGTGATTACCTGGGCGATTGTGATCTGCAGACCGTTGATATCACTCCCGTAGAACGCAACAAAAAGACGTACTTTGATAAAACCGATCAGCGGCAGGATCACTGCCGCAATCGTACTGACCAGAAAGTTGTAAAACGAATAACGGGTACGGGTCATCGGTCTCCTTTAACGATCATGTTCCGGTAGATTCCGGCATTCAGCCGGTTCAATGTCAGCAGAAAGATCCGGTTCTTCCCGCTGAGATCCCTGATGTAGGGATTTTTCCGCCAGTGCGGAAAACAGGTCTCAAGAATATCCGTCGCCTGTGTATACAGTTCAGGGAAACCGGAACTGCGCATGAAACGGAACATGCCGTACAGGCGGAGATTCTCAATATGAAGCCATTCGATCTCATCATGGAAGCGCTCCATGAGACCGTTCCGGCTGAAATGTTCACGGACCATCATCAGTATATCAAATATTTCCCTGACGCGGTCGGAAGAAGAACTCATGATGGAACCTTCATGCTGACGGTAATGCATCATACAGCGGTCCAGGTAGCCGATCGTTCCGCTTTCCGCAAAGATGACCGTTGTCACCGGGAGATCCTCATACCAGAGACCGAGCGGATAACGCAGTCCCTGTTCCCGGAACCATTCTGCCCGGTAGACCTTGTTCCAGGCAAACATCGGGGACATCAGAGCCTGCTTGTTCCGGTCCGGTTTCCCCCGTTCGCTCAGACCCTTCATGACGAATCTCCGGGAAGGATCACTGTACCAGTATTCGATATCCGTCACAGCGACATCGCAGTGTTCCCGGTCCATGAGCTCTGTCATCTGCCGGTACAGATCCGCGTCTACGAAATCATCACTGTCCAGAAACGCAATGTATTCCCCTTTGGAATACGGGATCCCGTAATTCCTGGCATCGGAGAGTCCGCCGTTCTGCTTGTGCAGAAGGATCACCCTGCCCGGGTAACGTTCCGCGTATTCCTGCGCGATCGCCGGTCCTTCATCCGTACTGCCATCATTCACGATGATGATCTCCATATCCTCCAGCGTCTGGTTCACGACGGAATCCAGGCACTGCCGCAGATACCCGGCAACGTTGTACATCGGTATGATCAAAGAAAGCTTCACGGTCTAACCCTCCAGGATCTTTCGCTTGATTCCGGTAAATGTCCGGGCGCTTTTTGCCGGGTCCAGCAGCGCCTTGTCACGCCGCTTTTCCAGGAAGCGGCTGGCGGAATAACGGTCGTACCAGGGGATGACCGCCTGCCGGTGCGGAATCAGTTTCTCAACGAATCCGTACAGTTCATCCAGCAGTTCCTGTTTCTCTTCCGGTGTACCGCTGACCGTGCGCATCTGGTACAGCATATACTTGTAGCTTTCAAACATCCGGTACCAGAAGATATCCGGAACAGACGGATATGCCGCAGCCTGCTCCGCGATTGCCGTAAATACCCTGATCTGCCCGCGCATTGCCTTTACAGAGACGTCCGTCATGGTATTGCCCGGACGGTCCACCAGGTAATCCGCAAGCGCACGATCGGTATAGACGGCCTTCTCTGCCTTCAGAAGAGAAAGGTAAAACAGCATATTGTCCGTATAGCCGACCTTCTTCAGAAAGGAGATATCCTTTGCAAGTTCCCGGCGGTACAGCTTGGCGTGGGGACTCGGATCGATGAACAGCAGATCATTGAACGCATCCGTTCCCGCATTGTACACTTCCTGCGGCTTCAGCTTCACAAAAGCCGTATTGTACGCTGCGTCATAGTCCTTGCGGTCGGTTCCGTGATAGACGAAATTCTTGGCACCGACCGTCAGGTCAGCACCGGTTTTCTCCGCCAGTTCCAGCAATGTATGCACAGCATCTTCCGTAATCGTATCATCCGGGTCACAGACCAGAAAATACGGCGTATCCATTTCCCGGACTGCCAGTTCCAGTACAGAACCGTATCCGCCGTTCTCCTTGTCAATGAACCGGATCCTCCCGGGATACCGTTCCGTATATTCCTGAATGATCTGTACGCTGTTGTCCGGAGATCCGTCGTTCACAGCCATAATGACCGCTTCTTCCGGATCCTGCTTCAGCAATGAATCAAAACAGGCTCTCAGATACTGCTCTACATTGTAGATCGGTACAACGATCGTTACCTTTGCCATAGACTATCCCTTTCTGTGTTTGTATTTCAGATACTGTTTCAGAAGAAACCGGTTCCGGTAGATGAAATCATACCGTTCCGTACCGATGGTTCTGGTACACTTCGGAAACTCCGGCCATGTACGTTCGATGTAATCAAAGCAGGCCTCAACGTAGTCCAGTGCTTCCTTCAGATCATCGACGGTACGTGTCTTCTTCAGGCATTCCAGAAGATTGATTCCCCCAAGATACTTGAGTTCTTCATAGTAGGTATCGTAGATGCCCAGTTCTCTGTAATCATTGAGTGTCAGATCGATCATATCGAAGATATCATAGACGGAACGGTTGAAGGAGTGCGTAATATTTCCGGGGCGGTCCTGCAGATAATCGTAAAGCGGTTCGTTGATGAACGCCACGCTGCGGCATCTCGCCAGGAGACGGTAGGTCGTACC
>JAFWJP010000123.1 GCA_017514645.1 Solobacterium sp.
TACAAGAATCACTTGTGATAGGGTTCATTATGGCGGATCCGGAATGCGCGGTAGATCTGCTCCAGTACGATCAGCCGGCAAAGCTGATGCGGAAACGTATTCGGAGACAGCTTCCAGCGGCAGTCCGCCCTGGCAATCAGACCCTCAGAAACACCAAGCGAACCGCCGATCACAAACACGACGGAACTCTTTCCGTACGTATTCAGCCGGGTCATATAATCTGCCAGCGCAACGGAATCCATTTCCCTGCCGGCAAGATCCAGCAGAATCACATGATCCTGCGGCCGGATCTGCTTCAGGAGCTTCTGGCCCTCTGTTTCCTTGATCTTCTCGTTCTGGGCATCGGAATTGGAGTCCGGGGTCTTTTCATCTTCCACTTCGATGATCTCGGTTTTCTCATATCCCCGGATCCTCTTCAGATATTCTCCGATTCCATCCTTCAGCCACTTTTCCTTGATATGCCCGCAGGCAATGATCCGGATCATTCGAAGCGGATCTCCGTGCTGATGCGTTCACCGTCCCGGATCAGGGTTACCTGAACCGGATCCGTTCCTTCATAGCCATACAGGAAATTCCGGAGATCAGCCGTCCTGTTGATGACAGTATCATTCATTCCGACGATCACATCCCCCGGATTCAGCGTGCCGTATGCCGGTGAATCCGCCAGTGTCCTTACAATGTACACCCCTTCGGACAGATCAAGCGGAAGGTTCCAGGCACTGCGTTCATACAGGTGCAGATTGCTGACATTCTGTCCGATTACGCCGAGGCTGCTGCGGGTAACACGGCCGTCTGCGATGATTTCTTCTGCGGATGCCCGGACCTCATCGATCGTAACTGCCTTGCCGTCTGTACTGGGCATGAAGCCGACGATCTCACCGCTCAGATTCATCAGGACACCGCCTGCTGTTCCGTTATGCAGACGCGCATCTGTCTCAATGGCCTCATAAACGTCGCTGCCGGATACTTCAAATCCAATGCGGGAAGTCACCCCGAGTGCTGTCAGCGATCGCTGGTTCTGCGGATTCCGGCCGGTCAGTGCAATCACGTACTCTCCGGGATTGAGCTGATCGGAAATTCCGAGCGGAGCAGGCTCTGCCTGAAACGGTGGCTTTGCCTCGATCACAGCGATATCAAGCAGATCGTCAGCACCTGTCACTGCTGCTTCGTAAACCGAACCGCTGCCGAATACAATGGAGACGGAAGAACCGACCAGGGAAGCCCGGCAGACAACATAAACATGTTCCTCATCACTGTGGATGATGAATCCGTTGTAGTAATCATCACCTGCCAGTACCATGACCATGGAAGGTTCCGTCCGCTTTACCGCATCCGTCACCTCTGAAGAATACGTATGTGCCACTTCCGGTTCTATTGTCGTCCCCGGAATGATCGGGCTGTCGGAAAGCCCTGCAATTCTAACGGTCAGAAATACGTTCCATACCAACAGAACGGAAAACAGTACCGGGATCCACCTTTTCATCATTACCTCCATGTATCGGTTCATACTGGCCTGCCGCCGCTATGATCAGGGAACGGTTCAGGTCATGATGATACCGCAGTAAATGTTCTGAAGCCGTATCCAGAGCAGCTTCACGTGTATTCGCTTCCTGGCTGATATGCGCCAGTACGATCATCTTTGTTCTTGATGTAACAACAGCGTCCAGCACGGATGCGGCATCTTCGTTGCATAGATGACCGGTATCCGACATGATCCGCATCTTCAGGTATCTCGGCCTTCTTGTCCGCATCAGCTGTTCAGGGTCATGGTTGGACTCCAGAATGATGTAATCCGCCCCACGCATCACTTCCAGATAGCGGTCCTTGACATAGCCTGTATCTGTTACGTATACCAGCTTTTCCCTGCCGTTCTCAATGATGTAGCCGACCGTATCGCCGGAATCATGGGACAGCGCGATCGGAAGAACGCTCAGATGTCCCAGCAGAAACCGGCGTTCCGCATCCACATGTACGACCGGTACCGGAAGATTCACCGGAGACCAGACAGTATGCTGGCGGAATACACCGATCTGGGCGATATGATCACTGTGATCGTGTGTGATCAGAACATCATCGATCTCATCGAGTCCGACACCTAGCCGGCTGAGCTGATCCAGCAGATACTTCTTTGATGTTCCGCAGTCGATGAGAACACACATCGCTTCATCCCGGATGAGACAGGCATTTCCCTTGGAACCGGAGGCCAGAAGATCAAAGATCATCGGATACCCTCACAGTCCAGATAACCCTCACAGGGATTGACTTCTTTCCCGTCGATCATGATATAGAAATGCGTATGCGGTCCGGATGCCCTTCCGGTCATACCGATCTGACCGATTACATCCCCTTTGTCTACGATGGTGCCGACCGGCAGCGGACTCGGAACGTTCATATGTCCGTAATAGGTCATCATCCCGTTGTTGTGGTCGATGAATACATGGTTGCCGCTGATCGGATCGTAGGAATTGACCGCAATGACACCACGGTCAGCAGCGTAGATCTTTCCATAGCGCTCATACCGGTTGACAACATCGATCGCCAGGTGGAAGTGCGGAATGGTATAGCAGCCCCATCCGCAGGTGATGAGCGGATTGTCCACCGGCCAGATGTACTGTCCGGTACCCACACCCGGAATCTCCAGTGTACCGACCGCAATGACCTGATTGACCGGCTGCGTTGTATCCACGCTGGACACCAGTTCACCGGAAACCAGGACACCATTGATCCAGCGCTCGGAATACAGGGAATTCTTGGAACCGTTGATACCTTCCTGAAGTTCCATCTGCGCACCCATGCGCATCGTGTTGTCTTCGGTATACACCGTCTCGGCAAAGATCGTTTCCTTCCGCATGCTCTCCATGCGTACAACGACATCAATGACCGGTGTAAAGTATGTTACGCACAGTTCTTCCCCTTCGGCCAGGATCTGATCTGTGGAACTGATCTTGTCACGGTTGATGTTCATGACCTGGGTTGCGGAAAGACCGTTGTTCTTGGAGCCTACACCGGCAACCGTATCATAGCGTTCCACGGTGTAGTATTCCTTGTCTGTATTGCCGGAATACTCAATGAACTCAAGGATCTCCTCCTTGGTATGCAGGATCTCATCCACCGATGCGTATGCGTCAGAGACCGTGATCGTCTGCAGGATCGAGATTCCCACCGCTCTGGAACCATAGGTCCTGAGCGCCTGTGTCTGCTGACCGTTCATCAATGTGCTCAGTTCATCACGGGAGATGAACAATGACAGATATTCATTCATCGCATCCTGATACATCTGTTCGTTCAGGACATAGATCTCTGCGTAGACTCCGTTCTCATCGGAGAACTGCACAGAAGTACAGGCAACCGTGAACAGACCGTTGTCCCGCAGATAGTCCAGGATCTCCCGGTCCTTGTTCTCATAGACGTAATAGCTCTGTTCCTCGCTTAAATAGACATCCTTGCCGAGGGAGAGCGAAGAAGACGGATACTCTGCCGCATAGTCTTCCTTGTAGACCTGTTTCAGGAAACGGTTCAGATCGGTACGGTTTTTCAGAACACCGATCAGTTTTCCTTCATTGTAAACGGAATAGACCGGAGAAGGCTCCGATGTGATTTCCAGAATCTCCTGCGGTATGATGCCGTCGGTCGTGCTGCCTGCCGCAGTACGGTAGGAAAACGGCGCAAAAACCGCGATGCATACCGCGGCCGCAAGACTGGCAAGTATGACCAGAATACGCTTCATGGATGACCTCATTCACCGTATTGCGCTGCATAGTTCATGCAGGCATTCGTCGAGCCTTCAAAAGCCAGGAAGAATCTGCCGGTTTCACCGTTACGATGCTTGGCAATGTTGATTTCCAGCTGTTCGGAACCGTTTTCCTTCGCCTGTGCCTTGGACTCTTCATTGTAGTAGGAGTCACGATAGAGCATCATGACAATATCGGCATCCTGCTCGATGGCCCCGGACTCACGCAGATCGCTCAGCATCGGCCGCTTGTCCACACGCTGCTCCACACCTCGGGACAGCTGGGAAAGAGCGATGACCGGTACGTTCAGTTCACGCGCCAGGGATTTCAGACTTCTGGAAATATCGGAGACTTCCTGCTGGCGGTTGAATTCACGTCCTGTGGAAGAACCGCTGATGAACTGAATATAATCGATGACGACAAGCGCAAGACCCTTGTCTGCCTGCAGCTGACGGCATTTGCTGAAGATCTCCGAGACCTTGATCGTCGACGTATCTTCAATGTAGATGTTCAGGTTCTTCAGATCCACAGCCGCTTCATTGACAGCATTCCATTCATCGTTGCTCAGTCGTCCGGTCTTGATATGATCTCCGTTCACCCGGCTTTTTGCACTGAGAAGACGCATGCCGATCTGTTCTGCCGGCTGTTCCAGTGAGAAGATCGCTACTGCACCGGCATTCCGGTTATGGTCAGCCGTCTGCATTGCAAAATTCAGCGCAACAGCTGTCTTGCCCATGGAAGGACGAGCGGCCAGAATGATCAGATCCCCCCGCTGAAAACCGTGTGTGATCCTGTCAAAATCACGGAATCCTGAACTGAGACCTGTAATCGTTGAGCCGCTTTCACTCATTTTCTGGATATGCGCCAGAACATCGGAAAAGACCTCATCCGGTGAAAGGAATGCGGATGTCCGCCGGTTCCGGGAGATTTCCAGCACGGATTTTTCCGCACTGTCCAGATAGGCATCGATATCCGACTGCCCCTCAAAGCCCGCTTCTTCGATCTGCTGAGCCGCTTCGATCATCTTCCGCATTACAGCCTTGTCATGGACCAGTTCTACATAGCCTTTGGTCGCCGCACTCGTCACAGCCGCTTCCGACAGCGCTGTCAGATAATCAAATCCGCCCACTGCATCCAGCTGTCCGCGGTCCCGCAGCCTTGTCACTGTTGTCGTCAGATCCACATGCTGTCCCTCTTTGTAGAGAGATTCAACCGCAAGAAAGATCTTTCTGTTCGCTTCCAGAAAGAAATCATCCTCATTCAGCCCTTCCTCCAGCGCTACACGCGCAGAAGAAGGATACAGCATCATCGTTCCGAGCAGACTCGCTTCGGCCTCCGGTGCAGCCGGCATCGCCTTCCCGGGCATCCTACTTCTCCTTCAGGCGTACATTGATCGTACCGATTACGCCGCGGTACAGATCGACCCTGACCTTTGTTACACCAAGACTAGCAACCGGATCCGTATCCAGGAACTTGCGCTTGTCAACTTTAATGCCTTCTTTATTCAGTGTCTCAACGATCTGCTTCGTTGAAACAGATCCGAAGACCCTTCCGTCCGAACCGGCCTTCACATAGAAATCAAAGTATTTATCTTCCAGTTCCTTCGCCAGTTTCTTCGCTTCTTCACGCTTTGCTGCGTCTTCCGCAGCTTCCTGTTCCTTCTGTTCTGCCAGAATCTCCAGACTGCGTTCCGTCGTCGGTACCGCAAGACCGCGTGCAATCAGGAAATTGCGCCCGTAGCCGTCCGACACTTCTACGATTTCACCCTTTTTTCCGACCTTCTTAACATCAGTTTTCAGTATTACCTTCATTTACGGGTTCCTCCTGCAAATATTCATTCAGTTTCAGTTCAAGTTCTTCCTTGACGCTCTCTACATCCGTACGGGTACGCTGTACTGCCGCAGCCGTCATATGACCGCCGCCGCCCATGCTCTCCATCACCAGCTGTACATTGATCCTTCCGTTGGAACGGGCACTGACACCGATTTCATCAGACGCTGTCTGGGCGATGACAAATACGGCATCCACATTCCTGACCTTGAGCATACGGTCCGCTACCTGTGAGATCATCGACCTTGTCACATGTCGTCCGGAAGCCGGAACAATCAGGATATTGTCATTGAAGTTTTCCGCCAGGGCCATGATGTTGTTCTTGAGCATGAATTCATCATAGTCTTCCTTGAGATAATCATTGGCCTTGCCCGGATCTGCACCCATTTTGCGCAGATGTCCGGCTGCTTCATAGGTTCTCGCGCCGGTCCGTACACGGAAGAAATCCGTATCCACGATCATACCTGCCAGCATGATGGTCGCTTCCGTTTCGCTCAGACGGGCCTGATTCGTAATATACGGCATCAGTTCGGTAATCAGTTCCACCGCACTGCTCGCACCGGCTTCAATGTACATCAGAACCGGCTTTACACCCATCTCCGTGCTTCGGCGGTGATGATCCAGGACAACGATCTGCTGAGCACTCTCCAGAACCTTCTGCCCGTTGGAGGTTTTGATATTGTGATGGTCCACCATCACGACCAGACTCCGCTGCTGCAGCTGATTGACAGCCTCGCTTTCCGTCACGAAGTTCAGCCCCTTGTCCAGATCATCATAATGGCTGTCCACAACCGCTTTGAGCTTTTCCTCAACACCGCCGGTCTTCTCGATCACGCATACCGGTTTGCGAAGTGCCCGGGCAATGGACGCAACGCCGATCGCCGCACCCATACAGTCAAAATCCTGTTCACGATGTCCGACGATGATCACGTTGGACGAACGGTTGATCAGCTCCCTCAGTGAATGCGCCATGACTCTTACACGTACACGGCTGCGCTTCTCTGTCGCTTCCGAAGCACCGCCGTAGTAGTGGACTTCTTCACCGGACTTCTGTACCGCAACCTGGTCGCCGCCTCTGGACTGTGCAAGATCCATCAACTGTGTCGCCATTTCATCCAGTTCCTCATAGTTGACGGAACCACGTGCAAACGCCAGCGACAGAGTGATCGATACATCCTGCATCTGCGCAGCTCTGCGCACTTTGTTCAGCACGGAAAAACGATCGGCTGCGATCTCACTGTAGATCTTTTCATCCAGCAGCAGCAGATAACGGTAATTGTTCAGACGCCGGATCAGGATCCCGTGTACATGGCAGTATTCCGTGAGCGGTGTCCTTACCGCAACACTGATATTCGAAACAACAGATTCGTCCTCGTACTGCGTACTTTCCTCATAGTTGTCCAGATTGGCAAAACCGATGACCGGCTGTTCATTTTCATACGCACTCCGGTAGCGTTCCAGATCACTGATATCCTTGAACATCAGTACCGGTTCATTCTCGATCCTTGTTACCTCATACAGATACTCCCCGATCGAAACCGTTGTGCTCTCTTCGCCTTTGCTGATGAGTTTCTCACATTCCGGCAGCCATTCCAGCAGCTTCATGCCGATCTGCTCGATCCCGCGTTTCCGGAACAGGTCGCTCATCGACGTAATAACATGATCACTGTCATAGGTGACCGTACCGACACCGCCGTAGAGGTATCCCTCTGCCGCAACACGGCCAAGCATTGTTTCCAGACCGTTGGTATTCTCCTGTGCAAGCTGACGGAAGCGCTCAAACGCATAGATCACGATGATGTACTCACCGAAGATGATCAGACAAGCCGGCACAAGCATTTCATTCCTGCCGCTGAAGATCACTAGTCCGAGTATCAGCACTGCTTCCGCGGAGATCACCAGCAGCAGCGTTTTCAGTGTATTATTGAGCTTTTGCAGCATAACCGCCTCCCATCAATCTGGCATGAAAGTCCGTTGTAATATACAGAAATCCCAGCATCGCCACCGGCATGACCGCGATCGTCATCAGAAGAAGAGCCAGGATCCCGTAGATTCCCTTGCCCTTGCCTCCGTTGCGTACAGCCAGGAATACCATGATCGCAACCATACCGTAGATGCAGAGATACACAACACCGATCATTCCGATGCTCTGCATCGCATTCTGAAGCATCACATTGTCCATCTTGTGATTCACTGCGTAAAGATACATGAAGAAACCGAGGACCGCCAGATAACCCGTCCACCTGGGCGGATAGTACGAAGCAATCGATACGGAGGGTGCCATATCGATATGCAGTCTTCTCAGCATCAGGACCGCCAGGAAATGCGTAATCAGACCCTGAAGAGCACCTGTCAGGACGACCGAGGTCATCAGTACGTTCAGGAACAGCTGTGACATATCAACGTTCGTATCCAGAGTACCTCCGGTCTTCTCCATCGCCTCCATGAAGATACAGGTATATTCCGCTGCTTCCCTGGTCAGATCATAGCCGAAGAACTCTGCCAGGATCAGCGTATCCGCCACATTGATTGCGACCGCCATCATACAGGTAATGATCACCAGCCTGTGCCGGTTCATCTTCCTGCGTACTCCCTGTCCGTAGACAAGACCGATCAGGGACTCCGAAGCAACATAGAACATCATGGTCGGCGTAGACAGAA
>JAFWJP010000124.1 GCA_017514645.1 Solobacterium sp.
CGCGAGGTGTTCCGGGCCGCACGGTTCCTTTCCCTGCAGGCTGTCGTAATAATAATACGATGACCAGGGATACTGCCAGAGATCCAGCGACATCCGCTCTCCCGGCACCACCAGATTACGGACATGGATCCCGAAATCTTCAGAAACGGTATCTGTGCCGTCTGTCCAGCGGATCGTACCTGTATGAGATCCCGGTGCTGCGGTCTCTTCCGTACGGATCTCCGCTGCCACCCAGCGCTCTTCTCCGGCATGCAGATCCATCTCCTGCACCGGTTCCATCCTGTCCGGTACGCTGATATGCGGATAAACCGACGGATCCCCTGTCCCGAGACTTGCCGATACCGGCATCAGTTCATAGAGATCGATCCTGATGCCCGGATCGCCGCATTCCGCTGAAACACTCAGGCTGATGTCTTCCGCTGTACTGATCCTGAGACGCAGATATGCAGTATCGTTCTGCCACACGGATACTGTCCGGAATGTATCATCCTGCGTACCGTCCAGCAGTCCGGGATCAGTGAAAACAACCGTCACCGGCAGTTCCCCGGCCTGAACCGGAATCACTGCCGCTGCGGCCATCATCACAGAAACAAGCAGCTGCAGGATTCCTTTACTTCTCACGGATTCTCTCCAGCGTCTTTCTGAGCGTTTCCGCGTAATCCGGATCGCTCATCCGGTACTCCCAGTTCGGGGAACCGATCGTCCCCGGCGTATTGATCCTGTCAGTCGTTCCCAGAAGGTCCTGCATGCAGAAGATCACCATTCTTCCCGGCATATCCAGGGCGTATTTCAGAATGGCATCGTAGACATCCCGGCCATGGTATTTCCCGATCAGATGATTGCGGATCTTCCGCTGTTCCCTGATCGGCAGTTCACTGAACCAGGTCCGCATAGACGGATTGTCATGCGTCCCGATATAGATCACATCTTCCTTCCTGGACGGGGAAGCGAAATCAAACTGCAGGACGCGCATGCCCGGCAGACGCCAGCGGTCGCGCAGCTCATAGACCTCCGGCCGCAGATCACCCAGATCCTCTGCAATGATCTGCAGCTCCGGGTATTTCCCGTACAGCGCTGTAAAGAACGCATCTCCGTCATTGATGATCCATCTGCCGTTGACCGCAGTCTCTTCACTTGCCGGAATCTTCCAGTAGGTATCAAATGCCCGGAAATGATCGATCCGGATCAGATCATACAGTTCCGCATTGGCACGGATCCGTTCCAGCCACCAGCTGTAGCCATCTTCCTGCATCGCATCCCAGTCGTAGATCGGATTTCCCCAGCGCTGACCGTCCTTGGCAAAGTAATCCGGCGGTACACCCGCGATCCAGTCCGGCTTCCCGTCCCTCACCAGGAACATATCCGGATGGAAATACACGTCATCAGAGTCACCGCCCGTGTAGAACGGGATATCACCCATCAGTTCAACTCCGTTCTTCTTCAGGCATTCCTTGAGACCTGTGAACTGTACATGCAGAATATACTGCACAAAGCACTGGAAGCGCAGTTCTTCCCGGTACTGGCGGAGAATACGGGCACTGGGTTCCCGGCGGAATTTCGCAGGCCATTCCGTGAACGCCTGGTTTTCATTGGCTTCCTTCCAGGTTTTGAACAATGTATATTCCTTTACCCATGTCTGCTCACAGAATGTCCGGAATTCTTCCGTTTCCTCAAAATTCCCGTACGCTTCTCTCAGCAGGCTGCGCTTTTCGGCTTTCACACGTTCATAGTCGATCGGTCCGAGCGGAACCGTTTCCGGCAGAGACCGGATCAGACCTGCTTCATACAGCAGATCCGGCGATACATACATTTCCTCCAGCGCATGGGAAGAAGCACACTGATAGGGTGAGTTTCCGTAACCCACAGGTCCCAGCGGCAGGATCTGCCATACCTGGATCCTGTTCTTTTTCAGTACTTCAGCAAACTCCCGGGCAGCGGGACCGAAGTCACCGATGCCATAGCCGGCAGGCAATGCCCCGACCGGCAGTAGTATTCCTGTTTTTTTCATGATTGTACCCAATCTTTTCCCCCTTAATGATACACTACAGGAAAAGGAGGAAACCATGGATCCTGAAGAAATCAGAGAAAGACTCCGCAGAGGAAGGGATTTTCTCCGGCCGGATATGGATGAAGATACCGGCTACGTATCCGACCAGCAGCTGAAGAAACCGCAGCCGCCGCTGACCAAAGCCGCAATGACGGATACAGCGATTGATCTGCCGAAGGATTTCAGCAGTCTTCCTGTCAATCATGATTTCCTGAACGTGATCAACAGCCGGGCATCCCACCGCGTCTATACGAAAGAACCGATGTCCCTGACAGAACTGTCCTATATTCTCTGGTGCACACAGGGTGTCAAGGAGATCCGGGGCAGATCGTACGCGACCCTGCGTACGGTACCGTGCGGCGGCGCCAGGCATGAATTTGAAACTTACATGGCCGTCATGAACGTTACAGGACTGACTCCGGGCATCTATCACTATCTGCCGATGACACAACAGATCGAACTGCTCAGCGAACCCAGGGACCTGAAGACATTCGCCGGGGAATCGCTTCTCGGTCAGAACTGGGCTGCCAGAGCGGATGTCATCTTCTACTACAGCGTTGTCAATTACCGCGCAGAGTGGCGCTACGGCATCCACGCCCACCGGATCATCCTCATCGATGCCGGCCACATCACTGAAAACCTCTACCTCGCTGCAACATCCATCGGGATGGGAAGCTGTGCCATCGGCGCAGTGAACGGCAGGCTGTGCGACGAAGTCATCGGCCTCGACGGAGAGGAAGAGTTTACGATCTACGCGCACGTGCTCGGAAAGACCGACACTGCGGACCGGGAAAAAGAACAGGTTTTCTATGCCTTTGTAAAGGAACAGAATCTATGAAACGTATTGTAACAATGCAGGATATCTCCTGTCTGGGACGGTGCTCTCTCACCGTCTCCCTGCCGGTCATTTCGGCAATGGGTGTGGAATGTTCCGTCATACCGACGGCCGTTCTTTCCACACATACCAAGTATTCCCATTTCACCTTCAAGGATCTGACCGACCAGATCGCCCCGATCCTGGATCAGTGGAAACAGGAAGACTTCCGCTTTGACGCGATCTATACGGGATATCTCGGTTCCATGGAACAGCTGGACCTGGCCAAGCGTCTGTTCAGGGATTTCGGTGCCGGTGCGCTGAAGCTGGCAGATCCGGCAATGGGGGACAATGGAAAGCTGTATTCCGGAATCACCGATGAATTTGCCCGGGAAATGAAACGCCTCTGCGCAGACGCGGACATCATCGTCCCGAATCTGACAGAAGCTGCCTATCTTCTGGATGAGCCGTATATCGGTGAGAACTACTCTGAGGAACAGATCAAGGGCATACTGATGCGTTTGACCGGTCTCGGTGCAGACATGGCCCTGCTCACAGGAATCAGTTTTGAGAAGGGAAAGATCGGTGCCTACGGATATGACCGTACAAACGATCAGTATGTTGGCTACTTTACCGAGGAACAGCCTGAACACTTCCACGGTACCGGCGATCTCTGGGCAAGTACGTTCATCGGCGCGATGGCGCTGGGAAAAGGGATGGATGCGTCACTGCGCATTGCGTCCGACTATGTAGCGGAAGCCATCCGGGTGACGATCGCCGATCCGGATCACGACCCGTACCGCGGTGTATGCTTCGAACAGGCCATACCGTACCTGATCGGACAGCTCTGAAAACAGACAAAACCCGGAAATCTGCGGACTTCCGGGTTTTCCTATGCAATCTATTTGTGTTTGGAACCGAAGCGTTCCAGCAGACGCTGGGTTGCGTCTTCCATCGTTACCTGCTTCTTCTCCGGTTTTTTCTTCTTCGGGTGATTGTTCTGTCGTTTGTTCCGCTGTGCCAGGACATCCAGAGGCAGAAGACTCAGGGCTACCTTGTGCTTCGCTTCATCGACTTCATAGATGTAGACATCAACGATATCACCGACCGAGAGGATCTGTGAAGGATGTTCAATACGGTTGACGGACATTCTGGAAATATGCACCAGTCCGTCATCGTGCAGACCGATATCTACAAATGCGCCGAAGTCTACGACGTTGCGTACCGTGCCGGACAGTTTGTCTCCGATGTGCAGGTCACTGAGTTCCAGGACATCGCTCCGCAGCAGCGCTCCGTCAAACTGGTCACGGTAATCCCGCAGCGGCTGACGTACCGCGTCCTCGATATCCTTCAGAGTATACTCATCAACACCGATATCGCTGCCTTTGACATTGAATGTGATATCCGGCTGTCCGAGTTCCTTGATCCCGCAGGTCTTCATCAGTTTTCTTGCGGCATCATAGGATTCCGGATGGATCGCTGTAGCGTCCAGCGGCTCCTCTCCGCCGACAATGCGCAGGAAACCGGCACATTGTGTGTAGGCCTTCGGACCCAGACGCTTGACCTCCAGGAGCTGGTTCCGGTTTGTGAAACGGCCGTTCTCATTGCGGTAGTTCACGATCTCCCTGGCAATGGCACTGTTCAGTCCGGAGATATGTCTGAGCAGTGCTTCCGATGCCGTATTCAGGTCAGCGCCGGTCCGGTTGACGCATTTCATGATCGCTTCATCCAGACGTTCATTCAGTTCCTTGACCGGAAGATCGTGCTGGTACTGTCCGACACCGATGGCCTTCGGATCGATCTTGATGAGTTCTGCCAGAGGATCCAGCAGACGTCTGCCGATGGAGACAGCCGAGCGCTCTTCCACCGCCAGATCCGGGAATTCCTTCCGGGCATCTTCCTGGGCTGACCATACCGACGCCCCTGCTTCCGATACGATCGCGTAGCTGACATCCAGGTGATTGTCACGGATCGTCTCCGCAACCAGCTTCTCGCTTTCCCGGGATGCCGTACCGTTGCCGATGGCGATCAGCCGGACATCGTACTTCTTTACCAGTCCTGCCAGTTTCCGCTCTGCGCCCTCAACATCTCCGTTCTTCCGGAACGGGAAGATCTTGTCCACAGCGATCATCTTTCCGGTTTCATCCAGCACCGCAAGTTTGCAGCCGTTGTAGAAACCCGGGTCAAAGCCCATGACCGTCCTGCCCTTGATCGGCGGCTGCAGCAGCAGTTTTTCCAGATTCATGGAGAAAACTTCAATGGAAGCTTTCTGCGCCTGTTCACTCATATCGGAACGGATCTCGTTCTCAACACTGGGGAACAGCAGCCGTTCACACCCATCCTTCACCGCGTCACGGATCATATTCCTCCGGGACGCGTGTGCCTTATCTGTATACCCCGCACAGGCTTCTTCGATCAGTCTGTCATGATCGTACTCGATCGTGACAGTGATGACCTTTTCCTTCTCTGCGCGGTCGATTGCCATGATGCGGTGATCTGCGCAGGTTTTCAGCGCTTCCTTCCGGTCATAGTACATCTCGTAGGTCTTTTTCTCGTCTTCCGCGTCTTTCTTTACCTTCGTGACCAGAAGTCCTTCTTTCTGGATCACTTCCTTGAAGTGCCATCTCAGCTTTGCCTGATCGCTGACCATCTCCGCGATGATATCCTGTGCTCCCTGTACGGCATCTTCCGCTGTCAGTACTTCTTCATTCAGATACCTGCCGGCTTCTTTGTCCAGATCACCTTCCGCGGGAGACAGGATCCAGTCAGCCAGAGGCTGCAGTCCTTTGCGGATGGCTTCCGCGGCCCGTGTCTTTTTCTTCTGTTTGTAGGGTTTGTAAAGATCTTCAACTTCCGAGAGTTTGGTACAGGCGTTGACGGAAGCTGTGATTTCTTCTGTAAGCTTGCCCTGCTGGGCGATCAGGTTCAGTACGGCTTCCTTGCGCTCTGCCAGCTTCTGCTCATACTTGTACTGTTTTTCAATGAACAGGATCTGTTCTTCATCCAGTCCGTGAGTGGCTTCCTTCCGGTATCTGGCAATAAAGGGAACCGTATTCTCGGCCAGAAGGTCCAGGGTCTTCTGCACCTGTTCTTCCGTAATATGCAGTTCTGCTGCTATGGCTTTCATGATTCCTGCATCCATATGTATTTCCTCCTTGTTGTGTGTCGGAAAACGGAGAGATCCTCTCCGTCAGTCCTCTGATTTCAGTTCGAAGATGATATCCCGCAGCTGAGCAGCCCGTTCGAAATCGAGCACCCGTGCGGCGTCCCGCATCTCTGTCTCCAGATCGGCGATCATCTTCGCTTTGTCCTGTTTGGACATCTTCACCTTGCGGTTCAGGTATTTTGCGGTCATCTCCTTGGTTTCGATGCCGCGGATCGCGTCTTCCACCGGTTTGACCACGGTGTGGGGGATGATACCGTGACGTTCGTTGTAGGCTTCCTGAATGGAACGTCTGCGGTTGGTTTCGTCAATTGCCCTGCGCATGGAATCGGTGATCGTGTCTGCGTACATATAGACTTCACCGTTTTCGTTTCTGGCCGCCCGGCCGATCGTCTGGATCAGGGAGCGTTCACTTCTCAGGAATCCCTCCTTGTCCGCATCCAGGATGCAGATCAGGGATACTTCCGGAATATCGAGACCTTCCCTCAGCAGGTTGATGCCGATGATGGCATCCACCTTTCCCAGACGAAGATCACGGATGACCTCCGTACGTTCCAGGGTCTTCGTTTCATGGTGCAGATAGGCGACTTTGTAATCGCGTTCCTTGAGGTATTCCGTCAGGTCTTCCGCCATCCGCACCGTCAGGGTCGTGATCAGGACCCGTTCATTGCGGGCGATCCGCTTGTCCAGCTGTTCGCAGATATCATCGATCTGCCCGTGTGTGGGACGGATGGTGATCTTCGGATCCAGCAGACCGGTCGGACGGATGACCTGTTCCGTAACACGGTGATTGACCTTTTCCAGTTCATAGTCACCCGGCGTTGCGCTGCAGTAGATGACCTGATTGATCATGCCTTCGAATTCATCAAAGCGCATCGGACGGTTGTCCAGTGCGCTAGGCAGGCGGAAGCCGTAATCGACCAGCGTCTGCTTGCGCTGATGATCACCGTTGTACATTCCGCGAATCTGCGGCAGGCTGGCATGGCTCTCATCCACGATCAGAAGAAAATCCTCAGGGAAGTAGTCAAACAGGTTCCATGGCCTCTGACCGGGTTTTCTGCCGTCGATGTGCATCGAATAGTTCTCAATGCCGGAACAGTATCCGTTCTCCCGGAGTGCTTCCAGATCGAACATGGTCCGCTGTTCCAGACGTTCCTTTTCCAGTGGTTTCCCCTGTTCCTCAAAGTACTTCAGGCGTTCCTTCAGCTCTGCTTCGATATCATCGCAGGCACGCATCATGGTCGCACGGCTTCTGGCATATCCGCTGGCCGGGAAAATGTTGTAGAACTGGTAGGCGTTCAGGGTCTTTCCGGTCAGGGGATCCACTTCCGTGATCCGGTCGATCTCATCGCCGAAGAGTTCGATGCGGATGTTGAACTGATCCGTCCAGGACGGTGTCAGTTCGATCACATCGCCGCGGACCCGGATCGTGCCTCTCTGACGGTCCACGTCGTTGCGGGCGTACTGCAGCTCGATAAAGCGCCGCAGCAGCGCATTGCGCTCATATGTCTCCCCGACACGCACCGTGACGAACATATTCCGGTATTCCACCGGATCGCTTGCAGCATAGATGCACGCGACTGACGCAACGACGATCGTATCATGGCGTTCACTGAGCGAGTTCAGCGTCGATTCCCGGAACATATCCAGTTCTTCGTTGATATCCGCAGTCTTCTCGATGTACATATCCGTACGCGGGACATAGGCTTCCGGCTGATAGTAATCAAAGTTTGAAACAAAGTACTCAACACGGTTGTGCGGAAACAGTTCCTTGAATTCGCTGTAAAGCTGTCCGGCAAGGGTCTTGTTGTGGGAGAAGACCAGAGTCGGACGGTCAACTCTGGCGATGATGTTCGCCATGGTGAACGTCTTGCCTGTTCCGGTCGCACCTTCCAGCACCTGTTCCTTCTTGCCCGCCAGCAGTCCTTCCACCAGTTCATCGATTGCCTGCGGCTGATCGCCGGTCGGTGTAAACGGTGATACCAGCTCAAAATGCTTCATTTCACTCATGTACGATCTCCAAAGCCCTCAGCATCTGCGTATCGCGGTCACCCTGGGTCTTCCAGTCGAAGTAGACAGCCTGAACCAGCTGATTGCTCAAGGTCTCATTCAGTTCACCGTTGTACTCCAGACCCTCGTCCTGGGCAAATGCCCGCAGTGCGTTCTCCGTCGCTGCGGAGAAGTATCCATCCGTGCGGTCGACGGGATATCCGAGATATTCCAGAGTCAGCTGGGCGAGCCGCACGGCCTGTCCGACGGAATCATACCGGTAGACATCCTCTTCACCGGTAAACTCATAGACGATGGTTTCCAGCACCTCCGGCAGTTCCACGGTTTCATCCGGTGTGATTCCCGTCCCGTTGACCCATGTACCGTTCGGTGACAGCCATTTCGCATACGTGTATTTAATGAAGGAACCGTCACCCAGAGATGCAGTTATCTGGGCAGTACCCTTTCCGTAGGTCGTTGTGCCGACGATCGTCACCTCCGGACGCTGTTCCTTCATCGCCAGCGTAAAGGCTTCCGCCGCGCTGGCAGTATCCCCGTTGACCAGGATGACGATAGGCATTTCGCTGTTCCAGCATTTCGTGCCTTTCACCTTTTCCACCAGACGGGCGCCTTTGTTGTCTTCCTCGATCAGAGCGATCGCATCGCTGTCCAGGAACAGACCGGCAACCTGCTGCAGCGATGCGACATATCCGCCGCCGTCTCCGCGCAGATCAATGATCAGTCTGTCGATTCCGGCTTCTTTGTACTCTTCCAGAAGAACCTGGACTTCCGCTGCCGTAGTGTTGCCGAACTGGCTGATCTCCACAACACCGACGTCATCCTTGACCGTCCCGTAAACCGTTGCGGAGATCTCCCGTCTTGTAATATTCAGGGAAACGATCTCATCTCCCCGCTTGAACTGCATATGGACGACTGTCCCGGCTTCACCGCGGACCAGATCCACGATCGCATCATTGGACAGTCCTTCCACCAGTACACCTTCCACGCTGTAGATGATATCGCCCGGCAGAACACCGGCTTCTTCCGCCGGTGCACCGCGGAATACACGTTCGATCATCGGAACACCGTCCGTGATCTGGAAGAACTGGACGCCGATACCGACAAAATTGCGGTTGATGCCCTGTACAAAGCTCTCTTGTTCCTCACGGGTCATATAGCTGGTATGAAGATCTTCCTCGTTGGTCGTCATACCCTTCAGCGCCTGATCGATCAGACGTTCTTCCACATTGTCGATTCCGTCAGCGAAAAACCATTCGCTCTCCATGATGCCCAGCGCACGTTCGAATTTATCCGATGCCGTTACGGGCCTCTGCCGCAGATAATGAATACCACCGGCGATGGCTCCGCACAGCAGCAGGCACAGACAGACCAGAACCGTACAGAAGACTTTCAGCCTGCGGATCTTTTTTGTATAGTAGGTCTCCCGTTCATCAATGAAAGAGTGCTTCGGGATATCCAGATAGGTTTCATCATTGTTGTGACTCATACGCGACCTCCGTATGTAAAGAAAAGGGTTCCGGCCCCTTTCCTCTTATCTTCCGAATACAGATTCCGGACGTACCCGGCAGGGTGCGCCTGATCCGTTCTCACAGATATGGTTCAGTGCAGCGGAATACCATCCGCAGCCGAACGACAGATCACCGTTCCAGTGCTGGGCGTAATAGGTGAAGTTATCAGCACTGCCGAGATAGTACACCTCCAGGTGACAATGCGGACCCGTAGAGTTGCCGCTCGTTCCGACTTCACCGACCTTGTCACCGGCTTTGACGACCGTTCCCTTGGGAATCGGTGTATTGATGAGCATATGGCTGTAGCTGACCGCGTACAGTCCGCCGTTGATCTTATAGAGCGCATGGATCTGGTTTCCGCCGCCCCAGGAACCGCCCGGTCCGACACAGCCGTTTCCAAGCCATCCGTCACCGCAGCCGTTGACGCTGTTCAGAATAACACCGTTGCCTACGGCAAGCAGTGCTGTACCCTTGTTTGCCACAAAATCCGCACCAAGGTGCAGACCGCCGGAAGCGTAGTACCACGTACCCGCAACCGGGTTGATATAACCGGACGCGACCGGATATGACCAGCCGGCAGCCGGAGCGATCTCATTCAGTTTATCCGCAATGCTGTTCATCATTGCCTGCAGTTCTTCGATACCTGCCGCAACGTTCGCTGCCTCTGCCTGCAGAGCCGCTGCCTGCCTGCGGTATTCCTCTTCAACGACCTGGACCTGGTACATCATGACCAGGATCTCGTTCTGACGGTCCACGACTTCCTGACGGGCAACCGCGATTGCTGCCTTCTCTTCCTCCATGACCGCAATATCCTTGTTCATCTGTTCAATAAGCTCGGCCAGTTTTTCCATCTGGGCATTGTCATAGGAGGTAATATCATCCAGACCCTTGGCGATCCGGATAAAGTCATTGAAGCTTCTGGCACCCATCAGAACATCCAGATATTTGTTCAGGCGCATGGTCGGCTGTGCCAGCACCATACGTTCTGTGATCCGGTCCTGAACAACATTGATCTGATCCTGACTCTCCTGGATCTTCACTTCCAGTTCCGCAATCAGGGCTTCCTTGACAGCGATCTCCTGGTTGTACTCGGCAATCTCCGCATTGAGCGCATTCGCCTGTGCCTGATAGCCTGCTACCTGCTGACCGTAGTAGGAAAGATTCTCCGCTACGGCAGAGCGCTGGGATTCAATCTCGTTCAGGCGCTGATTCAGATCCACGCTCTGGGAACTGACATAGTTCATGTATGCCGTACAGGAAGCCTTCTGATCATCCGTCAGGACATGCTGACCCGTACAGAGGTCGGTCCAGTATTCCCGGTCGGAAAAGTCTTCCTCCCCTTCTGCATGGACATGGTTCGGCACAAAAACACCGGTCACCAGCACGGCAGAAAGAAACAGTCTTGTCAGTTTCTTCAGCGCTTCCATCTCAGACGCCTCGTTACAGAAATATAGGAACCAAGCAGACCGACGAGTACACCGACGCCGAGCAGGGCCAGACACAGATACTTCGCAAACGGATCCGGGTCCAGCAGCACAAACATATCGGAAACCAGATGCCCGCCGCTGACACGGTAAAGGTACTGATAGCCGAAATATGTCGCAGCCATGGGTACCAGCGCACCAAGGACGCCGATGATGATTCCTTCGATCAGGAACGGGTTCCGGATAAAGCTGTTCTTGGCGCCGACATTGCGCATGATCGCCAGTTCATCCGCACGGTTCTCGATCGTTGTATTGATCGTATTGGCAATCAGGAACAGCGCCAGCAGGGAAAGCGCCAGTGTCAGACCAGCACCGATCAGGCGCACGGTATTCAGCGCGGAAACGAGTTTCGTCGCGCTTGCGCCGCCGTATTCAACTTCCTCGACACCGGGGATCCCTTTGATCTGTTCCGTGATCTGCTCGAGTTTACTGCCGTCTTCCACTTCTACGTAGAACGCATCGTGCATCGGGTTCTTTCCCTCTTCACGGTACGGCTCAAACAAAGCTTTCGCTTCATCGTTCGCAACGCTGTTGATATAATACTCCAGCTCATCTGCCTTGCTGGAATATGTTACGGTACTGACACCCTCAATATCCTTGATGGCCAGCGAGATCCGGTCTTCCTCTTCCGCGGATTCATGGTTGTAATCCACGGTAACCGCAATCTGGATGCTGTGTTCCAGTCCCTGGGTGAACTGGCGCACGTTAAAGGTAAAGATCATCATCAGACTGATGAGGATCAGGGACATCAGTACGGAGAAGATACTGGAAAGGCTCATCGCACCATGGCGGACAACACCCTTGAAGCCTTCGATCACCGGGCGGAACAGTTTACTTATCATCGAGTATGTAACCTCCTCCCGGGAGATCGGCCTTGATATGGCCGTATTCCAGAGCTATCGTTCTCTTGCGGTGCTTGTTCACCACATTGGTATCATGCGTCACCATGACGATCGTTGTACCGTAGGCCTTGTTGATGCGCTCCAGTACGGTCATGATCTCATCACTGACGGTCGGGTCCAAGTTGCCTGTCGGCTCATCCGCGATCAGCACCTTCGGCCGGTTTGCGATCGCTCTGGCAATTGCAACACGCTGCTGCTGTCCGCCGGACAGTTCACCCGGGAAGGCGCCTCCTTTGTCATCCAGACCGACCAGATTCAGAACACCGCGCACTCGGCTGCGGATGATGTTCTTGTCCATACCGATGACTTCCAGCGCATAGGCAATATTCTCAAAGACCGTGTTCTGCTGCAGCAGGCGGTAATCCTGGAATACAACACCGATATTGCGGCGGTAGATGGGAACTTTGCTGTGACTGAGTCTTCCGACATCGATGCCGACCACCTTGACTGTTCCCTTTGTCGGTACTTCTTCCCCGTTCAGGAGCTTGATCAGTGTACTCTTGCCGGCACCGGTACGCCCGATGATGTACACGAACTCACCCTGATCGATCTTCAGGTTGATATTGTACAGAGCGTTGACACCGTTCTTATATCTTTTATACACATTGGTGCATTCAATCATCTGGTACCTCCGAAATTCCCAAATATTATACAGTATACCCTGCCTGTTTTCCAAACCGGTATGTTTCTGTATCAGGAGTATACATTATAGCACACGTGTATGGGTAAAATATGGTAGAATCCTGCATATGAAAAGACGGTACTGGATCTGGCTGCTGACAGTAGTATACATTGGTGTCATTTTTCATTTTTCGTCGATGAAGGCGGTTTCCTCCCAGACGCTTTCCGAGGGATTCTCCTGGAGGATCCTTCAGAAGCTTTCGGTATTCGGGCTGTACGGCGATGTATGCCGCTTTGATCCCTGGGTAAGGAAAGCCGCGCATTTTGCGGAATTCGCTCTGCTGGGCTTTCTTGTGGGCATTGCGGTAAGGACCGCTCCGTTCATCAAGCCGCGGTTTCTGAATTTCCTGATCCTGATGATCTGTGTACCTGTCGCGGATGAAACCATACAGAAATTCACCGAAGGGCGTGCCTGCATGGTCAGTGACATGGTACTGGATGCCTGCGGCTTTCTCTTCGGTGGTTTCATTGCGTATATCTGTATTCTGATCGTACTGGATCTGTTCTTCAGGAAACGGTCAGCGGTGCAGTGATTCCGTCCGTGATCCTCAGAAGATCCTGCGGATCCAGCACCATCTGCATTCCGACCCTGCCGGCAGATACGATGATTCTGTCCAGAAGCACGATCGTTTCATCGAAAACGGTCGTGAACTTTTTTTTCATTCCTACGGGTGAGCATCCCCCGTGGACATAGCCTGTCAGCGGGAAGAGTTCCTTCTGCGGGATCATGGCAACGGATTTGACACCGACGCTGCGCGCGCAGGCCTTCAGATCCAGACGCTCCGCAACCGGTATGACAAATACGTAGTAATTGCGGTCATCTCCGCGGGTCACCAGCGTCTTGAATACTTCCTCCGGGTCTTCTCCGACTTTATGCGCAACACTGACACCGTCGATCAGCCCATCATCCGTATCATAGACATGCGTTGTATAGCTGATGCCTTCACTGTCCAGGATCCGCAGTGCGTTGGTCTTATCTTCCTTCTTCGCCATTGTGTTCCTCCAGCAGATCCTTCTGGTAATCCTTGGACACCTTCATGGTATACCGGTACCAGTCTTCAAAATAGCCGCGCATGGACGGATCCTTCAGCATTTCCGCAGTACGCCGGATATTCTCATCTTCCCTTGCGGCATCGAATACCGGCAGTCCGTGTTCCTCTTTATAGGCCAGGATCCCCCGTACCGCAGACATCCGTTTTTCGAATAGATGCACCAGTTCTGCGTCAATGTCATTTATTTTCATTCTGTTTTCATCCAGAGCGCTCATATCTGTATCTCCTGCTTTTCTTTCATGATATTTGAATTGACAAAAAAAACAAGAATTGCAAAACTGTATACAAACGACAAACCGCAGACGAAGACGAGTAGCCCTGCAGAAGCTGAGAGAGAGTTCCCGGATGGTGGAAAGGGAATGAGCGGAAACAGTGTGAATGGACTTCAGAGGGCAGACTGAAAGGCAGATGCCGAGTATGAACGCCGGGAATCTCACCCGTTATCAATCAGATGCGTATGATGGTGCGCAAAGCGAGAGGATGCAGAAGAAACAGCTGTATCAATTTGAGTGGTATCGCA
>JAFWJP010000125.1 GCA_017514645.1 Solobacterium sp.
TATCCGACTGGACAACCAGAGGAACCTTGGCAAACCCGGTATCATAGCCGTACCCATGTTCCTCCAGATACTGCATGACCCCATCCGCTGCTCCAAGTCCGAAGGCACTGCCGCCGGAGAGTACAACCGCATGGATGTGCTGAGCACTCATCAACGGATTCAGCAGCTGGCTGTCCCGGGAAGCCGGTCCTCCGCCGCGTACATCCAGACCTGCCCGCATTCCTTTCTCACAGATCAGAACCGTAAGACCTGTCGCAGCTTCAGCGTTTTCAGCCTGACCGATCTTCAGCGGACTGATCTCTGTAATATCAATGACTTTGACCTCTTCGGGAAGGTTCCTGTTTCCTGCTGTACCCATAATGATCTCTTCTTTCTGCACCGTGGTGCTTCTCTGCTGCGCTTTGTTTCTGTTTCCGACAGACGGCTGTCATACCGAAAAGAACACAAAGACGATCAATGATCGGTTCGCTGTTCTGTAATGTTTCCAACTTTATTGTACCTGTTTCGTTTCTGAACAGAAAGATTATCCATCTGCCGGTTATTTGCAAGTGTCTTCCGGAATGATTATGATTATGGCTATGAACATTTGTCTGACAAACGATACCTTTCCGCCCACCATCGATGGTGTGGCAAACGCAGTGAAGAACTATGCCGTGGAACTGACAGCAGCCGGACATCAGTGCACGGTCGTAACACCGGAATACCCCGGAGTACAGGACAACTATGACTTTCCGGTGATCCGTTTCCCGAGCATCGATACCACTTCCCTGATCGGCTATCGCCTCGGTGATCCGCTGAATCCGCAGCTGACGCTGAAACTCGCAGACACGGATTTTGACCTGATCCATACACATTGTCCGTTCGCGTCCATGGTACTGGGAAGAAACCTGCGCGGTGCGCTGAACAAACCGCTGGTCTTTACCTATCACACGAAATACGACATCGAGATCCAGAAAGCACTTCAAAGCGAGATCCTGCAGAAAGCCGCAGCCGATATCCTCGTCCGCAACATTTCCGCCTGTGACGAAGTGTGGGCTGTCAGTCACGGTGCCGGTGAAAACCTGCGGAATCTCGGCTATCAAGGAGAATACATCGTCATGCCCAACGGTGTGGATCTGCCGAGAGAGCGGGTCAGCGATACCATTGTACATGAGCTGAAGCAGGCCACGGGATCCCGGAAGACCGTCCGGTGTTTCTGTTCGTCGGACGTATGATGTGGTACAAAGGAATCCGCATCATCCTGGATGCGCTGAAGATTCTGCTGGCACAGCAGTATCCCTTCACGATGATCTTTGTCGGTGACGGCATGGATCTGGAGGAGATCAAGGCCTATGCAGAAACACTGGATCTGATGGATGTCTGCCGCTTCATCGGTCCTGTATACGAACGGGAGGAGATCCGCGCCTGGTACTGTACTGCCGATCTGATGCTGTTCCCGTCTTCCTTTGATACCAACGGACTCGTTGTCCGGGAAGCTGCCGCCTGCAGCCTCGCATCCGTTCTGATCAAGGACAGTTGTGCCGCAGAAGGCATCGAAGACGGAAAGACCGGCATCCTGATCGAAGAGAACGCGGAGGAGATGGCTGCAGCCTTAGTCTCTTTATCTGTTGAAAAGATGCGCAGTCTTGGAGAACAGGCAGCGGAAGCGATCTACCTGTCCTGGGCAGACAGTGTACATGCTGCGGCAGAGCGCTACGCGGTCATCCAGGAAAAATGGCTGCGATGGGAGTATCCGAACAAGGAACTGCCCACAGATGAACTAATGCGCTTCTTCAAGGAGCTGCGGGATGCCCGGAAAGATGTCCGGGATCATCTTCTGACGGAGTATATGAAAAAGCGGGAAGAGGTCCGTTCCCGCATTGAGCGTTATCTGTAAGGGTATTCTTCGCCCGGTATTTCCTGTTTATTTCTGAAACCACAATTGATCATACAGAAAACCACCGTCAGATGAGAACGGTGGTTTTCTACTGCTGCCGTACTTGTAAGAGATGAGGAAAGGGTAATCAAATGCTCTACAGCAGCAATACTATGGGGTTGCAGACATGAATGCGTCATCCTGCAGGATCATCTGCGCTTCTTCAGGATTCAGGGGAGCGCCTTTTTCTATGCACGCCGCAAACAGTTTTCTGTATACAGCGCTGCGCATATTTTCATCCGGAATGATCCGTTTGACTGTTTCTCTTTGCTGTTCCAGATAATCAAGGATGCGATCAAACCGTTCCGGTATCATGTTCTCGATCTGTTTTCTTGTCCATTGTGCAGCTGTCGGACTGGCTCCCGATGTACAGATACCGATGGTCATGGATCCTTTCTGAACCAGTGAAGGAAACAGAAATGTACAGTAGTTCCGGTCATCAACCGCATTCACCGGCATTCCTCTGTCCTGGCACAACAACGAAATCTCCCGGTTCAGTTCTCTGTCATCCGTCGCAGCAATCACAAAGTTTTTGCCGTTCAGGTGTTCTTCCCGGAACGGTTCCCTTTTCAGCACAAGACCGCTGATCTCTGTGATCTCCGGCAGGATCTCCGGGGCACAGACCTCAAGAACAGGTTCATACAGAATCAGTTTTTCGATCTTGTGCAGAGCGATCTTCCCTCCACCGACGATCAGTCCGGTTTTCCCTTTCAGGTTTACAAAGAATGGAAAATAGGCCATATCATGTATCCTTTCATACCGGATAGTACTGCCATCCGTCTTCCGTCATGACACGTTTCAGCCGGATCCCGAACACACGGTCAAGCGTCCCGGATCCATAGATATCCTCCGATGTACCGTATGCCTGCAGTTTCCTCTCGGCCAGCACGGCGATCTCATCAGCGTACTGCATCGCCAGCGGCAGATCATGTGTCACGAGGATCACGGTTTTTCCGTCGTCCGCAAATCTGTGCGCCAGACGGCAGGTGTCCAGCTGACTCCCTGTATCCAGGAATGTTGTCGGCTCATCCATCACAATCATGTCCGTATCCTGGGCTAGAGCCATGGCGATATACACCTTCTGCTGCTGACCGCCGCTCAGCTGCGGCATCATCATCTCCGCCAGTTCAGTGATCCCCATCAGTTCCATTACGTGCTTCACTGCGTTGTAATCTTTTTCCCCGTACTGACGCGGATAGGACATATAGGGAAAACGTCCA
>JAFWJP010000126.1 GCA_017514645.1 Solobacterium sp.
ACTCAGGAAGGAATACTCCGGCCGGGCAATGATGAAGACCGTCTCGATCTCCGGTGCCAGGACCTGGTTGCCCGTTGCCTGCTGCAGTTCGTATTCATAGTCCGATACCGCTCGGATGCCCCGGATGATCGACTTTGCGCCGATCTTCCTGGCCATTTCCACGGTCAGGCCGGTACCGATCATGACATGGATGTTGTCATGTTCGGGCAGTGTACGGACTGCCTCTTCAATCAGATGCAGGCGTTCTTCTTCGCTGAACGTGGACTGTTTGCGTACATTCCGCATGATCAGGACATCCAGTTCATCAAACATCTTCGATGCCCGTTCGATGACATCGAGGTGTCCCTTGGTGATGGGATCAAATGTTCCGGGATAACAAGCTTTCATGATTCCTCCTCATTGAAACGATAATATACGATGGCGGTGATTCCGTACTCCGCCCGTTTATACCGGCTGACATTGCCGACCGCATCCGGCATAGGATCTTCCTTCAGGCATTCCACAACGATCCTTGATCCGTTTCTGAGCATGCAGTGTTCTTCAAGATAGCGGATAACATCCTCGTTGTGCTGTTTCTCATAGGGCGGATCCAGGTAGACGAGGTCAAACACGGCCTTCTCTTCCGCCAGCATCTGCAGAGCCTTCATATCGCTCATCTGCAGGATCCTGCAGGATTCACTCACACCCAGCGCATCTGCGTTCTCCCGGATCACGGATACCGCGGTTTTGCTCTTATCGCAGATCACCGCCCGTTCAAACCCGCGGCTGATCGCTTCCAGGCTGACAGCACCGCTCCCGCCGTACAGGTCCAGAATCGTGCCTCCGTCAAAGAAACCGCCCAAGGAAGAGAATACCGCCCCTCTGACCTTGTCCAGCGTCGGCCGTGTATCATAGCCTTCCGGAGCCTTCAGGCGCCGGGAAGAATAGATTCCCGCGATAATCCTCACTGGATCTCTCCCATGTGATAACGGCGGATGACGGCCTGGGCAATTCCGATTGCACCCATCAGAGCCATTGTGGAAGAACCGCCGGAAGAGATCATCAGAAGCGGAACACCGGTCAGCGGGATCAGTCCCGTCACGCCGCCGATGTTGAACAGCGAATGAATGACGATGTAGGTAGCGACACCGATCAGGATGATCTTTCCCTGTTCACTGCGCATCTTCAAAGCGTAGCGGAACAGCTGAACGATGATCACGGTATACGGGATCATCACAGCCAGGAATCCGAAGATCCCCAGTTCCTCCACGATGATTGCCAGAATGAAGTCCGTATTGGCCGCCGGGAACGTCGTATACTTGCGCACGGACGCACCGTAGCCAAGACCCTTCCATCCGCCGGCCGCAAACGCGATCAGGCCGAGTATGAGCTGATATCCGGTATTGTACTGATCCTGGAACGGGTCGATGGCACTGAGGATCCGGGAGATCTGGTAGTCCTCCAGAGGCAGATGCCGGATGATCGGTTCTCCCAGCGGCGACAGCAGGAACAGTGCGAATACCATGCCGAAGGCATAGAATCCCCCGAAATACTTCTGGAAACTCCTCAGCTGCGGATGCGATGGGATCAGAATGCAGACAACGCAGATCGAACCCATGACCACAGCAGAACCAAAGTCATGCTGAAGGAACAGAACGATCAGAACATAGAACAGACCGATCAGGAACGGACGCTTCCAGATATACGTCCTGTCCTTGAACGTACGCTTGACATCCCCGGTATACGCCGCAACGATGAGGATCAGCATGACCTTGGCGAATTCCGAAGGCTGCAGCGTAACCTGCGTAATACCGATCGGCAGAAGGATCCAGGCCTTGGATCCGGAGCCGTTGAAATCAAACAGTGAAGCCAGGAACAGAAGGAAGCCGATGACAACGATCATCAGCCCGAATATCTGCGAATGCAGCAGACGCAGCGAGAACCGGTGCATCAGCTGTACCATGAAAACATAACCGATCATGATGAAGATGATCTGCTTCGCAACCGTAATCGGCAGATAGAGAGGATTGCTGACGGCCAGACCCATGGAAGCACTTCCGATCATCAGAGTTCCGAAGACAGCCAGCCAGAGAATAGAGATATTGATTGCCCTGTCTGTATCTGCAGGAATCAGAAGACTGCGCAGCCGTCCTGCGTTCCGGGGCATTGTCGCTGTATGTTCACTCATGCATTTCATTTTATCATGACCCTTTGGTTTGCACTATAAAATCAACTTTACTTTCAGGAAACATGCACATAAAATAGTGACGAGGTAAAACCTGCTATGATCATTAATAACGATACGATTATCAAAGATACAGACCCTTTTATCCGTGAAAAATCTGCACCGGTTGCCCTTCCCCTTTCAGAGGAAGACAAGCAGATCCTGCGTGAAATGTACACATACGTCAAAAACTCCACGGATCCCGAGATTGCTGAGCGTGACAATCTGCGTCCCGCTGTCGGCATCTCCGCGATCCAGCTGGGTATCCCGAAGCGCCTGACCACTGTCATCGTCCACGATACGGACAAGAACGGCAATGAAGTCACCTATGAATACATGCTGGCAAATCCCAGGATCGTTTCCCGGTCTCTTCAGAAAGCCTATCTGGAAAGCGGTGAAGGCTGCCTTTCCGTGGCTGAGGAACATGAGGGCTATGTGGTCCGCAGCGCCAGGGTGACTGTCCAGGGCCCCGGTCTGTTGACCGATCAGAAGATCACCATCCGCGCCCGCGGCTATCTGGCCATTGTGCTCCAGCATGAGCTGGATCATTTCAGCGGCACCCTGTTCTACGATCACATCAACGCCGGCAACCCGTTCCCGAAGGTCGCCGATGCGGTTGTTATCTGACAATTCTTTTTACACTGTCTGATTCATGGTATAATCAATAC
>JAFWJP010000127.1 GCA_017514645.1 Solobacterium sp.
AGACTATGGCAAAAAACAAAACAAAGAAGAATACCCAGAATCAGGTGAACCATCCGATCACCAATCCTGCACTGAAAGAAGCTCTGGAAGTTCTCAAAAGTGAACGTACCAGGGAAAATGAACAGAAGATGTTTGAAGAGATCCTGAAAGCGAAGCTGCTTGCACCGGTGATCTTCAATGTGAATGTTGATCCGAAGAACGGAAAGATCAATCTTCCGAAGAATGCCCAGATCAAGTTCGTTCTGGTCAATTCCAATACCGGAAAATCCTTTTTTCCGGTGTTTACGGATCTGGAGGAGGCAAAGAAGCTTCCGCTGTCTCCGAACCAGCGGCCGCAGTACGTTGTACGCGATCTGAAGGATTATGCACCGATGATGGAGGATCCCAACAACAAAGCGGAAGGTATTGCGGTCAACCCGATGAGCGACAATATCATTCTGCCGTTTCCGCTGGTAAAGAAACTCATCTCCGGTGAACCGATCCTTGCGCCTGCGCAGGTTTCACCTGCACCGGCTGCGATCCGCTATACCGAGCCGGCAATCTATCCGACAGCGCTTGTCAATGCAGTATATGAAGCAGCGTCTCAGATGGAGACAGTCAGCCGGATCCGGATGAAGAGCAAGCTGACGGGTGCTGAAATGAGTTTTGCTTTCTTTGTGGAAGCAGATGAACGGAACGAGGACCTGCTGGCAGAGATCAGGATCGCTGCGGAACCGCTGTCCAAGGGAATTCCGGTGGAATGTACCTTTGTGACAGAACAGATCATGGAAACGGTCATCAAGGATGCAGTGGCGCTGTATGACCGGGAACTGGAGTTCTGATGGAGATCCGGCTGCTGGATGAAGAAGAAAAACTGGATGCACTGAATCTGATCCGCGAAGTCTTCTTCTCCATGGGGAATCTCGGTATGAACCGTCCTGCTGCCCAGGCATTCCTGGAGTTCCTCTCTGCGGAAGGTCAGAATCTGCAGTATTACGGTATGTATGACGGGGATCTGGTCGGTACGGCTGCGGTGAACGAAGAGGGTGACCGCATTCATCTCATGTTTGTCCGGCAGTCCCGGCAGCGTCAGGGAATCGGTACAGCACTCTGGAATTATGTGAAGACAGAAGCTGCAGATGCCTCCCGCTTCATGGTCAATGCACTGAAAGGTTCCGAGGGTTTCTATGAGAGACTCGGATTTGAAGCGTTCGGCGAAGAGACGGTCAGCCAGGGAATGCAGTATCTGCCGATGGAGTATCTCTCCGGAAAGGAATACCTCGGAAAGCCGGTGGATGTCACGATCGAGATCCCGGCCGGTACGGTTCATCCGCATCTGAATGCGGAAACGGAATGTGCGTGCGGCTATGCGGATCTGTCCGTAACGGACGGAGTGTTCCGGAATATCTACTGGTGCGGAAGCGAAGAAACACAGGAACAGATGCACGGCATCGTATACGGTATCATCTTTCATCCGGAGGAATCCGGTTCGCGCTGGATCGTTGTGCCTGAAGGGTTTGATGACCGGCAGGCAGTCATAGACGCGATCGGTCCTCTGGAACAGTTCTATGATTCCAGAATCATCTGGTGGGAACGTACCTGAGGGTACGTTTTTCTGTGCCCGGTACAGGCGAAGTACGAACATGGTATACTTGAGACAGCTGCAGGAGGCAAATCTATGAAAAAGGCATATATCAACGCGAAGATCTGGAGATCCGGTGCGGAAGCGTTTCTTGTTGAAGACGGGCGTTTTGCGCTGATCGGAGACAAGGATACGATCCTTGAGGCAGCCGGTGACGGAGAAGTCATCGACCTGAACGGGGCGTTCGTGACACCGGGATTCGTGGATTCCCATATGCACCTGGCATATCTCGGCTATTATCTGACGACGGTGCAGCTGGCTGACTGCATGAGCGCAGAAGAGATCGTGGAAGCGGTGAAAGCCAGGACTGCGGATGTACTGCCTGGTCAGTGGATCGAGGGCATGGGTTATAACGAGTCGGCGTTCACCAAAGGACCGAAGGAGATCACGAAAGCGGATCTTGATGCGGTATCCACAGAGATTCCGATCGTTCTGACGAGACACTGCGGACATATTTCCTGCGTGAATTCAAAGGTGCTGGAACTCTGCGGCATTGATGAAACAACGTATATTGAAGGCGGAGAAATCGATTTCCGGAGGGGTCTTCTGAAGGAGAATGCCAGGAAGCCTCTGACGGATGTCATGGGATCCGCAAGCGCTGCGGAATACGAGCAGTATATTCTGGCAGGTCAGAAGGCCGTCAATGCCTTCGGCATTACAGCCAGCGGAAGCGATGATTTCCTGATCCGTTCGGAGAACTACAAACTTCCTCTGGACGTATTCTCCAAACTGGCATATCAGGGAAGGCTGAGTGTCCGGGTGAATGAGCAGTGTGAGTTCCGGACACCGGAAGATCTGGCGGAATTCCTGGATGAAGGATATACGACCGGTGTGGGCAATGAGTACTTCAGCATTGGACCGCTGAAGATCATCGCAGATGGGTCCCTTGGAGGCAGAACGGCCAAGATGAGCGAACCGTATGCGGATGATCCTTCCACGACCGGTACCATGGCAGTGGATGAAGACAAGATGGACATTATGGTGGGGCTGGCCAACAGATACAATATGCCGGCAATCACGCACGCGATCGGTGACGGTGCGCTGGATCAGGTGCTGAAGGTTTACCGGAAGTACGTACTGCCCGGAAATCCGCTGCGCTACGGCATCGTACACTGTCAGATCATGAGGAAAGACCAGACACAGGAAGTGATCGATCAGCAGCTCTGCTGTTATTTCCAGTCTCTGTTCCTGGACAGCGATGCAAGTATCCTGAAGGAACGCGTAAAGCCGGAACTGGCAGAGACAAGCTATCCGTTCCGGACGCTCTTTGAGCATACGAATGCGTCCAACGGGTCGGATGCGCCGGTTGAGATCCCGGATGTACTGAAGGGGATCTATCATGCTGTAACGCGGAAATCGATCATGACGGATGATGAGATGAACCAGGCGGAATGCCTGACAGTGGATCAGGCGCTGGAATCCTATACGGAAAAGGGCGCGGTGGCATTCGGCATGGAAGATGAGATCGGGAAGATCGCGGAAGGATATCTGGCGGACTTTGCGGTTATCGATACGGATATCACGGTATGTCCGGCGGAAGATATTCTGAAGGCCAGAGTCATAAGGACTGTTGTCGGCGGAGAGGAAGTCTACAGTGCCTGAGCGAAAGGCAGTTCTTGCGTACAGCTATCCATCCAGATACAAAGACAGGAAGGATTCCGTGATTCAGGAATGTCTGTCGCTCTGCGAAGCGGCAGGGATCTCCTTGACCGGTGTCATTACCCAGCAGTCCGATCATCCGGATCCGCGGATCTTCTTCCACAGGGGAAAGGTCGGGGAGATCCGGAATCTGGCGGAGGAAACGGAAGCGGAACTGATCGTGCTGGCCATGCGGATGTCCTATGCG
>JAFWJP010000128.1 GCA_017514645.1 Solobacterium sp.
CGATCCTGCCGTTCTCATCAACGGTAACGTTCTCCAGCAGTGCATTTCTTCTGATGGCGTTGTAGATATCCGGTTCGGATTCCTTGTCCAGATTGATGACCTTGGCGTAGCATCCGCCTTCCAGGTTGAAGACACCGTTGTCATCCCAGCCGTGCTCATCATCTCCGATCAGCAGACGCTTCGGATCTGTGGACAGTGTCGTCTTTCCTGTACCGGACAGACCGAAGAAGATCGCTGTATTCTTGCCTTCCATGTCTGTATTGGCGGAGCAGTGCATCGACGCAATGCCCTGCAGCGGCAGATAGTAGTTCATCATGAAGAACATGCCCTTCTTCATTTCACCGCCGTACCAGGTGTTCAGAATGACCTGCTCGTGGCTGGTAATGTTGAAGGCAACCGCTGTCTCAGAGTTCAGACCCATTTCCTTGTAGTTCTCAACCTTTGCCAGGGAAGCTGTGTAGACGACGAACGTCGGCTCGAATGTCTTCAGTTCTTCCTCTGTCGGCTTGATGAACATGTTGCGGACAAAGTGTGCCTGCCACGCAACTTCCATGATGAAGCGGACAGCCATACGTGTATCCTTGTTCGCACCGCAGTATGCATCAACGACAAACAGCCGCTTGTCGGACAGTTCATCGATTGCCAGCTTCTTGAGCTTCAGGAAGTTTTCCTCCGACAATACATGGTTGTCGTTCGGATACTCCGGTGTATTCCACCAGACAGTGTCCTTGGAGTTTTCATCCATGACGATGTACTTGTCCTTGGGAGAGCGTCCTGTGTAGACACCGGTCATGACATTGACCGCACCGAGCTCTGTCAGCCTGCCCTTTTCATATCCCGTGAGTTCCGGTTTCATTTCCTCTTCAAACAGAAACTCATAGGAAGGGTTGTAGATCAGCTCTTTGGTACCGGTGATCCCGTACTTTGTTAAATCAATCATATTCAATTACCTATTTCCTGCTTTTGCACATGATAAAACATACTTGATTACTAACGTATATCATACCACGGATTCTCCGGAATCCATCAAGAATCATCACAGCCTCCGGATTCAGGCGTATAATGAAACACATGAGACAACTGGACAAAGAACAGATCCGCTCCTGGATGAAATCAGGCACTGATATCACCGTCCTGGAGGAAACCGGATCAACCAACCAATACGCAAAACAACTGCTGAACGAGGGGACCAGGCCGCCGTTCCTGGTCATTGCCGGCAGACAGACTGCCGGAAGAGGACGCGGAGATCACACGTTCTTCTCCCCGGAAAACGGCTTCTACTACACCCTGGTCATTGATCCCGAACAAGCAGCCGATCTGTCGATCGTAACGATCGCGGCAGCGGTATCCCTCTGTGAAGCCATAGAGGACGTATTTGCCATCGATTGCGGCATCAAATGGATCAACGACCTGTACTACATGGAGAGAAAAGTCGCAGGTATCCTGTGTGAAGCACCATGGCGGAGCGACGAGCATCTGGACGGTATCATCATCGGTATCGGTGTCAACCTCTCACCGATGGAATTCCCGGAAGAACTGAAGGATAAGGCCGGTACGCTCGGTCTCGAAGACCCCGACCGCAGCCGGCTGGCTGGTGTACTGACGGAACGGATCCTCGCCTGGTGCGGACAGACAGACAAAAGGATACTCCTGCAGAAATACCGCAGCCGTTCCTTCCTGCTCGGGCGCACGGTATCATTTGTGTCTGAAGGCAGAACCATTACCGGAACTGCTGTCGATATCAATGAAGCAGGCAATCTGATCGTAGCAGCCGACAGGACCTATACACTGGATTCCGGAGAAGTATCC
>JAFWJP010000129.1 GCA_017514645.1 Solobacterium sp.
TCGGTGGGTGTACCGGATGTCACCTGTGAGTATGATGAAGAAAAAGGGCTGTTTTACGGTAAGGCATTTGACTGCCGGATCGGTGTAGCGGCAGAGATCCAGGCGCTTCGGGAACTGCAGGGAGAGGAACTGCCCTGCCAGGTTCAGGCAGCTTTTTCCACCCAGGAAGAACTAGGTGACCGCGGTGTCTATGCCAACTATAAAGCATTACAGCCGGATCTTCTGATCTGTTTCGAGGGCTGTCCGGCAGATGATACCTTTACGGAGCCTTATCTGATCCAGGCCGCAATGGGCAAAGGACCGATGCTCAGAAACTATGATATTACGATGCTGACGAATCCGCGTTTCCAGAAGTATGCCGTCGATCTGGCACATGAACTGGGGATCCCTGTACAGAAGAGTGTACGCTCCGGCGGCGGAACCGATGCCGGACGGATCCATACAGAGGCTGTTCCCAGTATTGTGATCGGTGTTCCGGTCCGCTATATCCACAGCAGTTTCTGCTATTGTACCTTTGAGGATTACCGGGCAGCAGTAGACCTTGCAGTTGCCCTGTGCAGGCGCATCACTGCTGAGGATGCCGCATCATTCTGATGTCTTGATTGACAACAGTGCAGAATGTTATAATGACTGCGATTACGGGAGGAAACAGTTATGGGACTGAAGGATAAGGTTCTGGGCTTCATTGCGCCGGAAGAAGACGACGATGACGAAACGGAAGAAGTTGTCGAAACAGTTGAACCGAGAAATGTAAGCCGCTACGAAGAAAAGCATAACAATAATATCAAATCTCAGGTTGCTGCAGACACAAAGATGGTTCTGTTTGAGCCTCGTACATTTGAAGAGTCTGAAGAGATCGCCATGCACCTGAAGCAGAGACGGGCGGCTGTTGTAAACCTGCACAGACTGCAGAGGGACTACGCCCAGAGAACGATCGACTTCCTTGCCGGTGCAGTATTCGCATTGGACGGGAAGATCCAGAAGATCGGACACAATGTCATTCTCTGTTCTCCGAAGTCCATCGGTGTTGACGGAGAGATCTCTCTTGAAAACGGCGACGAGTGATCGCGGTATTCTGGTCAGACTGAAGGATCTGCAGGACAGATCCTACCGGCAGGGAATCCATGCCGAGTCAGGCTTTCTGAGTGAAGAAGATACATCAAAAGCGATGCATGCTTTCAGCGGCAGCGCTTTTGTACGTTTTGACGGCGGTTATCCCGAAGCCAGGAAGAAAAAAGTGATCTTCCTGAGGGATGAAGATGATGAAGAGGCAGATATTGTCTGTCTGAAGGCAGAGATCGACCAGCGCTTCCGGACACTGACGCACAGCGATATCCTCGGAGCGCTGATGCATCTGCAGATCGAACGGGAAAGCTTCGGGGATTTCTGGGTGGAGGACCGGTATATCTATCTGTATACAACTTCGACGATGGGACGTTTCCTGAGGGATCATCTGATCCGGATCGGGAACGCTTCCGTATCGTTCGAAATTACGGACGAACACCCGGTGCAGGAATTTCACTACAAGGAGATCAATGTTGTGCTGGCAAGTGTCCGTCTGGATGTCGTAGTCAGTGCGCTGGCCCATATCAGCCGCTCCCAGGCAAAGCAGATGATCCGTCAGGGACTGGTTCAGGTTGATCACGTGACGCTTGTCGATGCGGATGAAGTGTGCAATAATAACTGTACAGTTTCCATCCGAGGAACAGGTCGTTTTCAGTATGTCGGGCAGACATATACGACCAGAAAAGGAAAAATCGGAGCGAAATTTCTGCAGAGTATTTAGAGAGGAGCCGTTCCATGTCATCACCGCGACCAACATTCCGTGTTCTGAAAAACGGGTATGACCGTTTCGCTGTTGACGACGCGATTGAAAAGTACGCTGCGGAAGTGGAGGACCTGCAGAAAAAGCTCAAGGTCTATGAAGAGCAGGTCCGGAAGATGACCGATCAGCTGAGTACACTGCAGACGCAGTATCAGTCCATGGCGAATTCGCTGGATGCGGAAAAGGCAGCAGCTGAGAACATCGCCCGTCTGTCGCTCAGGGAAGCCAACGAGATCATCGGGACTGCCCAGCGGAATGCAGATCTGATCGTCAGACAGGCACTGGTTACAGCCAGGGAGATCCTGTCCGAACTGTCCAGACTGTATACAGATGCGAATATTATACGGGAATCGACAAGAGCGAAACTGGAAGGATTGATCAAGGAACTGGATGAATTCCGTTTACCGAAACTGCCGGAAATGGAATGGCTGAAGGAAGCAGAAGAAAAGATGCGCTGAGCGGGGACGCGCCGCTGTACCGGAAGGAAGAGAGAGTCTGTGGCTGGTGGAAACAGAACGGAAGGTACAGAAGGACATCACCCTGTGAGTATCCGCAGATCCTGCGTTACGGGATAGATGAGTGCACGGCAATGCTGTGAACTACGGTGGTACCACGTGAAAGCGTCCTTAGACAGGGACGCTTTTTTCTGAAAAGGAGAACATACTATGGACTACAAAAACACCCTGAGAATGCCGAAAACCGAATTTGAAATGCGGGGAAACCTGGCAAAAAAGGAACCGTTGATCCTGAAGCAGTGGGAAGAGGACCATTACTTCGAAAAACTGCTGGATCACCACAAGGGAGAAAAGGCCTTCGTTCTGCATGACGGACCTCCGTACGCGAACAATAACCTGCATGCCGGAACAGCAATGAACCGGGTCATCAAGGATTTCATCAACCGCTCCCACGCAATGAACGGCTACTATACGCCTTACTTCCCCGGCTGGGATACCCATGGTCTTCCGATCGAGAACGCGATCCAGAAGGCAGGTGTTGACCGCAAAGCACTGACACCGGCGGAATTCCGGGAAAAGTGCATGGAATATGCCAAGAAGTGGATCGATGTCCAGATGGGCACGGAAAAGCGTCTCGGTCAGATCGCTGACTATGAACACCGCTATGTGACACTGGACAAGCACTTTGAGGCAAGGCAGATCCGTTCCTTCGCCAAGATGGCTCTGGACGGCCTGATCTTCCAGGGGCTGAAGCCGATCTACTGGTCTCCGTACAACGAGACTGCTGTAGCGGATTCGGAGATCGTTTATTTCGACAAGAAGGACGCAACGATCTATGTTGCTTTCAACGTGACAGACGGCAAGGGTATGCTCGGGTCCGATGATCGTATCGTGATCTGGACAACGACACCGTGGACGATTCCGGCAAACCAGGCGATTGCCGTCAATGCGGACCTCGAATACGCGGAAGTCGCTACGGAAAAAGGAAAACTGGTCTTTGCACTCAGTCTGCTGGAGACGCTGAAGGGCAAACTCTCCCTGGAGAAGGCAGAAGTACTGCGGGTCTTCAAGGGAAAGGATCTGGAATACATCCGTGTCCAGCATCCGTTCTATGACCGTGAGAGTCTGGTGCTTACTGCGGAATATGTCAGTGCAGAGGATGGTACCGGATGTGTCCATATTGCGCCGGACCATGGTATGGATGACTTCATTGCGGCAACTTCCTACGGCATCGGTCTGCTGCAGACGGTCGATGAGAGAGGCTGCATGACAGCTGTTGCGGGACCGGAACTGGAAGGTCTGTTCGTCGAAGACTGCTCGAAGAAGGTCATTACCATGCTCAATGAACGCGGTGCACTGCTTGGTGTTGAGACAGTCGTGCACAGTTATCCGCATGATGACAGACTGAAGAAACCGGTTTACTTCCGGGCGACAAAACAGTGGTTCTGCTCCATCGACAAGATCCGCAAAGAACTGCTCGATCAGATTGAAAACCACGTCAAATGGCACAATGAGTGGGGAATGGTGCGTATGTACAACATGATCCGCGATCGCCAGGACTGGTGTATTTCCAGACAGCGTCTCTGGGGTGTTCCGATTCCGATCATCTACTGTGAAGACGGTACGCCGATCATGGAAAAGGAAGTATTCGATCACATCGCGGAACTGGTGGATAACTACGGCTCCAACGTCTGGTTCGAGAGAGAAGCGAAGGACCTCCTTCCGGAAGGATATACCAACCCTGCATCTCCGAACGGCATCTTCCGGAAGGAAAAGGACATCATGGACGTCTGGTTCGATTCCGGTTCTTCCTGGAACGAGCTTGAAGCGCACGGTCTGGAATATCCCTGCGATATGTATTTCGAAGGAAGTGATCAGTATCGCGGCTGGTTCAACAGTTCCCTGATCGTCGGAACGGCTGTCAAGGGCGGTGCCCCGTACAAAGAGATTCTCTCCCATGGCTATGTCGTGGATTCCAACGGCATCAAGATGTCCAAGTCCCTGGGCAACGGTGTCAATCCGATGGACATCATCAATGTCAATGGTGCGGATGTCTTCCGCCTCTGGGCGATGATCTCCGACTTCCGTCAGGATGTACGTCTGGGTGATTCCAACATCAAGCAGGTTTCCGAACAGTACCGGAAGATCCGCAATACCTTCCGTTTCCTGCTCGGCAACATCAATCCGGAGGACTTCGATCCGAAGAAGGATATGGTGCCGTATGACCAGCTGACCCCGGTGGATCAGTATGTTCTGGTCATGCTGGATGAAGCGGTTGCGGCTGTACGTGATGACTGTGAGAAGTATGACTATGTCGATGCGAACAAGGTTCTCATGAATCTGATGACGAATGAACTCAGTTCCTACTACTGTGATTTCACCAAGGATATCCTGTACTGTGACGGGCAGAACGAACTGCGCAGACGTCAGGTACAGACAGTCTACTGGACAGCAGTGGATAAGCTGGTCAAGCTCTGGGCACCGTTCCTGGTCTTCACAGCAGAAGAGGTATGGCAGAAGTTCAACGATGATGAAGAGACAAGTGTGCACTATACGCACTTCCCCGAAGTTGAGCATTATGCAAATGCAGAGGAACTGAAGGAGACCTTTACTTCCCTGATGGATGTCCGCAGTGCAGCGATGAAGGCACTGGAGGAAAGCCGCAGCTCGGATCTGATCCATTCGGCGCAGGAAGCTTCCCTGACCATTACCTGCCCGGATACACTGCTGGATCTGTCGGAAAAGACACTGGGCAGTGATGCGGCACAGTGGATGATCGTATCCAATGTCAGCTTCGTCAAGGGCGAAATACTGGATGTCAAGGTTGCCCGTGCAGAGGGTGTCAAGTGCCCGCGCTGCTGGAATTATACGACAGAAGGCGACGAAGAAGGGCTCTGCCCGAGATGCCGCCGCGTCCTCGGCAAATAATCATGAAAGCTCTGTTTGCAGCAGAGCTTTTTTGATACAATGATGCGTATGAAAAACAACAGAACAAACGACAGGAGACCTGCGAAGACGTCCTATACCTATCTTTTCAAAGTGCCGCGCAGTGCGCAGCTTCTTGATTATCTGCTTACGAAGATAGATCTTTCCCGCAACAGTGTCAAAGGTCTGCTTCATGACCGCAAAGTGCTGGTCAACGGCAGCGTGGAGACCAGGTTTGATTTTCCGCTTGCCAAGGACGATGAAGTCCGGATCTCCAAAGAACCGGTCCGGGCAGCCAATGCCCAGCAGAGCATCAAGGGAAGGGGAAAGAAAAGGAATCCCATCCGCAGCTGCCTGATCTATGAAGATGATGATTTCCTGGCTATCAACAAACCTGCCGGGCTTCTGTCCGTAGAAAGTGATACCGAAAAGGAATGTGCATATGCGTACGCAGTGGATTATCTGAAGGCCAGAGATCCCAAGGCAAGGCCCTATATCCTCCATAGGATCGATAAGGAAACGTCCGGTGTACTGGTCTTTGCCAAGAATATCAAGATTCATTCCATGCTCAGAGGGCACTGGAATGAAGATGTCAGGCTGCGGGAGTATTACGCTGTGACAGCAGGAAGCCCGAAGGAAGAAACAGGAA
>JAFWJP010000130.1 GCA_017514645.1 Solobacterium sp.
AGAACGCTCGTATCAAGGAAGATCGTTAAGGCTTCAGGAACCGGCAATGCCGGTTTTCTTTATGCCGGGTATGGTGTTAAGATGAAACGGATGACAGAAAAAAAGAAAAGAAGAAAGCTGACACTGCTCAGTGAAGTGGTCGACACGCTGATCACGTTCGGCATTACGTTTATCGTCATGTATGTTGTGGTGACCTATCTGTTTACACCTGTACGCGTTCTGGGCAATTCCATGTTCCCGGAACTGCATGACGGTGATTTCGGCTTTGCCAATACGGTCGGCAGGAATGTATTCGGCGTTGATCACGGGGATGTGGTCATTGTTTACCTTGAGGACCGGAATACGTACCTGATCAAGCGTATTATCGGCCTGCCCGGCGATACCGTACGGATGGAAGATCATACGCTGTATGTCAATGATATTGCTGTGGAAGAAGACTACCTGGACGAGGCGTATATTGCGGAGTGCGGGGAAGATGAATTCTTTGCGGATATTGAAGAGATCCGGCTGGGAGACAATGAATACTATGTTCTTGGTGACAACCGTGTCAACAGCCGGGATTCCCGTGTCTACGGTCCGTTCTCAAAGGATCAGATCCGGGCAAAGGATGTCTTTGTTATATGGCCGCTGAGTCATGCCGGTTTAAAGAAGTGAAACAAAGAATATGGTAATACAGGTCTCAACGGAACAGGATCTGGAGAAATGCGTAGAACTGCACCGTGCGGTATTCAGGGATGAAGAGCATGGACCGGAAGCACTCTGGATCATAGATGAAACCGACAGATCTCCGAGGACCAGAAATTATCTCTGCATCCGGAACGGTTCTGCGGTCGGTACTTGCCGGATCACGGAGACAGATGCAGACACCGTCAAGCTTCAGAGACTGGTGGTACTGTCCGGTGAACGAGGCAGAGGATACGGTGCGGAACTGCTGGCGGAAGCGGAAAAAGCAGCAGTATCCTCCGGCTGCTGCAGGATCGTGATGGATGCGGCAGAGAAGTCTGCCGGGTTTTATGAACGGTACGGATATGAACGGAAGTCTGGTGTCTTTTTTGAGGATGGGCGTCCGCATATCAGAATGGAGAAGGAACTGAAACATGACTGACAATACCCGCAGCATCAACTGGTATCCGGGTCATATGGAGAAAGCCAGACGGCAGATGCAGGAAAACATAAAGATCATGGACATGATCATTGAAGTCAGGGATGCCCGGATCCCCGAAGCCAGTGCCAATCCTGTCCTGAATGAAATGACGACCGGGAAACCGCGGCTGATCATTCTGTCGAAGGAAGACCTGGCGGATCCGGCAGAAACGGAACAGTGGGTGAGATCCCTCAGCACGGAGAACTGCATTGTTCTTCCGCTTGATCTTCGTGACGGGAAGGATGTCCGGAAGAAGATCGTTGCGTCTTCGAAACAGCTGACAAAGAAGACGTACGAGAAACTGAAGGCCAAAGGGATCCGCAATCCCCGGCCGATGCGCGCAATGGCCTGCGGGATACCGAATTCGGGCAAGAGCACGCTGATCAACCGCATCTTCGGTAAAGCATCGCTGAAAACAGCGGATCACCCAGGTGTTACGAAAACGCTCAGCTGGATCCACGCTGACCCGTATCTGGATATTCTGGATACACCTGGTGTACTCTGGCCAAGGTTTGATGACCAGCATACAGCAGCGCTGCTTGCGGTGACCGGAGCCATCAATGATCAGGTCCTGGATTTCAAGGAAATCGCAGCTGTTCTTCTGACAACCGTTCAGGCACATTATCCCGGACTTCTGGAAGCAGCGTATTCGTTCACTGATATCATGGATCCGTATGATATCCTGCGGGCAGCGGCGCAGTGCCGGCACATTCTGAAGGAAAACAGCGAGCCTGACCTGGATAAATGCGCAGGTACGGTCATCTATGAGTTCCGGAGAGGAAAACTCGGAAGGATCACACTGGAATATGCAGAAAAGAAAGAAAACCTGTCCGAATGAATATGAACATGCATACTGGGTGAAAGGTCTTAAGATCTGCGGCATCGATGAAGCAGGCAGGGGTCCTCTGGCAGGACCGCTTGTCGCAGCCGGAGTTGTCTTCCCGGAAGGCTATGAGAATCCGGACATCTATGACTCCAAGTCCATCAGTGAAAAGAAGCGGAATGAACTGTATGACATCATCATGGAGGATGCGCTGGAATTCATGATCGTTCTGGTCGATGAGCCGACGATCGACAGGCTCAATATCTACCGGGCAGACCAGCTGGCATTCGCTGAGATCGCTGGGGCACTGTGCGGAGAGATCATCCTGACAGATGCCATGCCGCTGGATCTGGACAAACCGGTCATTCCGCTGGTCAAGGGTGATCAGAAAAGCATATCCATCGCGGCGGGATCCATTCTGGCCAAGGTCACCCGGGACCGGATCATGGAAGCGTATGATGCGCTGTATCCGGAATACGGTTTCCGGCGCAACAAGGGCTATCCGACAAAGGAGCACCTGGAAGCCATTGAGACCTACGGAATCACACCGATCCACAGAAGGAGTTTCGGTCCGGTTCAGGCACAGCAGTTGAAATTCGATCTATAAGTCCTTTTCGGGGGAAAAGGGCTTTTTTACATATCACTATGGTATGAAGGGAAGAGAGAAACTGGCGGCCTATGCGGTCATGACAAACGGAAACTGGTCAGCCATTGCGGCCCATATCCACAATCACACCGAACCGCAGGCCATTGTGAAGGACGCCTACATCACGGTTCTGGACGATCTGTATCCCGCTGCTCTGCGTACACTGCGCTATCCGCCGTGGGTGCTGTTTTACCGCGGCAATGCCGGACTGCTGAAGATTCCGGCTGTCTCCATCGTCGGTTCCCGGAACGCCTGCGAATACGGTCTGGCTTCTGTTCACAGGATCATCACCGTTCTCGGCACAGGATTTGTTTATGTATCCGGGCTGGCCAAAGGCATCGATGCGGCTGTCCACCGGGAGGCGATCATTTCCGGTGCGCATACCATCGGTGTTATCGGCAGCGGGTTGGGAACCGTATATCCCCGGGAAAACAGCAGTCTCTATGACGTGATGGGAAACGACCAGCTGATCCTGAGTGAATATCCTCATGATACCGGTATCCGACGGGATCACTTTCCCTGGCGCAACCGGATCATTGCGGCGCTCGGGAATCCGCTGATCGTTGCACAGGCCGCTTTGAAAAGCGGAACGATGCTGACGGTGAATGAGGCGCTGGCGCTTTCCAGGGATGTCTGCTGTGTTCCGTATCCGTACGGATCAGGTGAAGGAGCCGGCTGCAATCTGCTGATATCCCAGGGCGCGCAGATCCTGTATGACGATGAACAGTTGATTTTACTTGCCAAGTCTGTCGGAAGTACGCTATCCTAAAAAACAGTTTCAATAGAGGTGCAATATGAAGAATCTCGTCATTGTAGAATCGCCGTCCAAATCGAAGACGATTCAGAAATATCTCGGAAGCGGCTATACGGTCGTTTCCAGCAAAGGTCATGTCCGTGATCTGGCCATCAAAGGAAAGGACGGACTCGGTGTTGATATCGACAATGATTTCACACCGACCTATGAAGTATCCAAAGACAAGAAGGAAGTACTTGCGGATCTGAAAAAGCAGGCGGCCAAGGCTGATGCAGTATATCTGGCAACCGACCCGGACCGGGAAGGTGAGGCGATCTCGTGGCATCTGGCCCAGGAACTGGATCTGGCAGAAGATGCACAGGACCGGGTAACGTTCCATGAAATCACGAAAAACGCGGTTCTGGATGCGTTCAAAGCACCCAGAGCGATCGATATGGATCTTGTTCATTCCCAGGAAACCAGAAGGATCCTGGACCGGATCATCGGTTTCAAGCTCTCCAAACTTCTGAACAACAAGATCAAATCCAAGTCGGCCGGACGTGTACAGTCTGTTGCGCTCAAGTTGATCGTCGAGAGGGAAAAGCAGATCCAGAGCTTTGTACCGGTGGAATACTGGACCGTGGATGCGGAGTTCACAAAAAGCCGGAAGAGTTTTACAGCTTCCCTGAGCCGGATCAACGGTGAAAAGGCGGAACTGCATACGGCAGAGGAAGCACAGGCTGTTGTGGATGCCTGTCAGGGACCGTTTACAGTTTCTGCCCTGAAGCATACAGACAAATCGGTATCACCGTTCAAGCCGTTCATTACATCTACGCTGCAGCAGGAAGCTTCGACCAAGCTGAACTTCTCTGCCAAGCGTACCATGTCGATCGCTCAGAGACTGTATGAAGGAATTGATATCGGCAGAGGACAGGAAGGTCTGATCACCTACATGCGTACGGACAGCACGCGCCTTTCCGCTCAGTTCATGGCCACGGCTACGGAAAAGATCACGGCGGATTTCGGCCGGGAGTACCGGGGATTCTACCGCATGAACAACGATGCGAATGCCCAGGATGCCCATGAAGCGATCCGGCCGACCGACCTGGCAAACGATCCGGAAACGATCAAGGAATATCTGACAAGCGAACAGTACCGTCTGTACAAGCTAATCTATGCGAGGGCACTGGCTTCCCAGATGTCGGCCGCAAAATTTGCCGGTACTTCAATCACTCTGAACCGGGGAATCTATGATTTTGCAGCGTCCGGTTCCAGTATGGTGTTTGACGGATGGCTGAAAGTCTACGGGGACTATTATTCCAATAAGGATGTCGTTCTGCCGGAACTGAGTGAAGGGGAGGAACTGAACGCAAAGAGTATTAAAGCGAACCAGCACTTCACCGAGCCGCCCGCAAGATATACCGAAGCCCGTCTGATCCGGGAAATGGAAGAAGACGGGATCGGCCGTCCTTCAACCTATGCATCCATCATTGATACGATCCAGGAGCGCGGATACTGTGAACTGAAGCCTGCAGGACCGAAGAGCCGTACGAAGGTGTTCTTCCCGACGGAGCAGGGTACCCTGACCGTGGAAAAACTGGATGAATTCTTCTCCGGAATTATCAATACGGAGTATACTGCCCGCATGGAAAGCGATCTTGATGAGATCGCAGGCGGTGATCTGAATGAACTGAGCGTTCTGAGCGCGTTCTGGAAGAAGTTCGTACCGCTTCTGGACAAAGCCTACGCTGAAATGGAAAAACTGCAGCCGGAAAAGGTCGGGGAGATCTGTCCCGACTGCGGCGGCGAACTGGTATACCGCAAGGGAAAATACGGGAAGTTCATCTCCTGTTCGAACTACCCCAAATGCAAGTACACCCGGAATATTGAAGATCCGGTGAAGGAAAAGCCGGAACCGACAGGCAAGGTATGTCCTGAATGCGGGGGAGAGCTGCTGAAGAGGAAGAGCCGCTACGGTACGTATTTCCTCGGCTGCTCGAATTATCCTTCATGCAGGCACATGGAAACACTTGACGGAGAGAAGATCGAACCGAAGAAATCCGGTACGAAGACAGCCCGCAGAAGTACGGGCGGAAGGAAGAAGAAATGAACAGAGTCACGGTGATCGGCGCCGGACTGGCGGGCAGTGAAGCAGCATATCAGCTGGCAAAGCGCGGTATTGATGTCACATTGGTGGAAATGAAACCGCAGAAGAAGTCACCTGCTCATCATTCCGATGGATTTGCGGAACTGGTCTGCTCGAATTCACTGCGTTCCAATGCTCTTACCAATGCCTGCGGACTGCTGAAGGAAGAGATGCGTACGATCGGTTCGCTGATCATGGAATGTGCAGATGCGAACAGTGTTCCGGCCGGAAGTGCGCTGGCCGTGGACAGAAACGGTTTCTCCGCCTGTGTTACGGAACGTCTTCGTTCCATGGAACGGATCACGGTCGTGGAAGAGGAAATGACGCAGATCCCGGATGGTCCGGCAGTGATCGCGACGGGTCCGCTGACATCGGAACCGCTGATGAAAGCCATCCTGGAATTCGTTGATGAGAAGGACTGCTATTTCTATGACGCAGCAGCACCGATCGTGACGGCGGAATCCATCGATTTCACCAAGGCGTATCGCAAGAGCCGCTACGACAAAGGGGATGCGGACTATATCAACTGTCCGATGAACAAGGAAGAGTTTGAAGCGTTCTACGATGCGGTGATCCACGCGCCGTGCGCGGAACTGAAGAGTTTTGAGCAGGAAGTGTACTTTGAAGGCTGTATGCCGTTCGAAGTCATGGCCAGGCGGGGACCGCAGACACTGCTGTTCGGGCCCATGAAGCCCGTCGGTCTGCGCAGGGAGGATGGTACACGTCCGTATGCTGTTGTCCAGCTGAGGCAGGACAATGCTGAAGCGAGCCTGTACAACATTGTGGGTTTCCAGACCCACCTGACCTGGCCGGCACAGAAAGAGATCATCCGGATGATTCCGGGCCTCGAACATGCAGAGATCGTCCGCTACGGCGTCATGCACAGGAACACGTTCATCAATTCCCCGAACTGTCTGCTTGAGACCTATCAAAGCAGAAACAGGGAAGATCTGTTCTTTGCGGGGCAGATGACCGGGGTGGAAGGCTATATCGAAAGCGCCGCGTCAGGGATGCTGGCGGGCATCAATATGGCCCACTACATCAAAGGTGAACCGCTGGTAAAACCCGGCAGGTCCACAATGATCGGCTCGATGGCCTATTACATCACTCATGCGGATCCGAAGAACTTCCAGCCGATGAACGCCAATTTCGGCATCATGCGCCTGGATGCACCGGTACGCCGCAATGAGCGCAAGGAAGCCTACGCGCCGCAGTCGCTCAATCTGATCCGGGAGATGGTCGCAAACCATGAATTATGAGGAAGCCCTGGAACGGTTTCTGGCGCATCTGCGGATGTCCAGAACAGGTTCCGCCGATACAGAGGATGCTTACCGCCGGGATATCAGCCGGTTCATACACTGGCTGCAGGAGTGCGAGATCGACGACCCGGAAGAGATCACGAAAGCAGATTTCGGGAGTTACATTACGGCTCTGCGCAACGGTGAGATCGGGGGAAAGCCGCTTTCCAACAGTTCCTACTCCCGCAATCTTTCCGCGCTTCGTTCCTTCTTCCGCTATCTGAACAAATACGAAGGTGTTCAGAACAATCCGGTGCGGCAGTTCCGCACCGCGGCAGGAAGACGGAAGCTGCCGGAATTCCTGACCTTTGATCAGATGGAACGGATGTTCAACGTCTTTGATCTGAGCGAGCCCGCGGATGTACGGGACCGCTGCATTCTCGAAACGATGTATGCCTGCGGTCTTCGGGTATCGGAGTGCGCAAAGCTGGAGAAGGACCGGATTGAACTGGGAGAGGGGTTCCTGACCGTACTCGGCAAGGAATCCAAGGAACGTCAGGTTCCGTTCTATCCCCGCTGCGGACAATTGATCAGATACTATCTGGAAGAAGTCCGACCGCTGTATATGGAGAACAAGGAAGAACACGGGATCCTGTTCGTCAACCGGACCGGCCGGCCGATGAGTACACGGGCCATTGAGATGATCTGTGATAAAACGGCTGAGAGGGCGGGACTGAATCTGCATGTGCATCCGCATATGATCCGTCATTCCTTCGCAACGCATCTTCTGGACAACGGTGCGGATCTGCGCATCGTACAGGAACTGCTCGGTCACGAAAATCTTTC
>JAFWJP010000131.1 GCA_017514645.1 Solobacterium sp.
ACTTCCATCATTGAGGGGATCCTGTGGGTCATCGTCCGCAGGAAGGATGTGAGAGAAGCTTAATACGGAGAGATCCGTATTTTTTCTTTCGGTAGTGCTATAATGACAACATTGAACAGGACTGTCTGAAACAGACAGAGGAGGTATGACCATGGATATCGTTGAACGGTTTATCAACTACGCAAAGATCGACACGAAGAGTGATCCGTATTCCGAAACAAAGCCTTCCACCATGAAGCAGTTTGATCTGGCAAAGGTTCTTCTGGAAGAACTGAAGTCCCTTGGAATCGAAGATGCCTGTGTGGACGAGAAATGCTTCGTATACGGGCATCTGGAGTCCAATACGGAGACATCTGCACCGACGGTGGGATTTATTGCGCATATGGATACGGCGCCGGATTACAGCGGTACCGGTGTCAGACCGAGGATCATAGAGAATTATGACGGCGGAGATATTGAACTGGGTGATGGTGTTGTGACGAAGGTATCGGACTTCCCGGCTATGAAGGAACTGAAGGGGAAGACCCTGATCGTAACAGACGGAAGCACGCTGCTCGGCGGTGATGACAAGGCGGGGATCGCAGCTATCATGGATACCCTGCAGTACTACCGTGAGCATCCGGAAGTCAGGCATGGAAGAATTGCTGTGGCTTTCACTCCTGATGAGGAGATCGGCACAGGCATCCATGGTTTTGACATCGAACGGTTTGATGCGAAGTTTGCCTATACCATGGATGGCGGACAGGTCTGGATGTACTGTGATGAGACATTCAACGCCGCTTCGGCATTGGTGGAGATCCGCGGCTTCTCGATCCATCCGGGGACTGCCAAGGACAAGATGATCAACGCGTCCAATGTAGGAATTGCGTTCCACAATATGTTCCCGGGATATATGAGACCGGAGCATACAGAGGGCAGGGACGGATTCATCCACCTGACCCGGTTTGAAGGCAGCACGGACAAAGCTGTGATGGAGTATATCATCCGTGATCATGATGCCGGAAAACTGGAAGAAAAGATCGCGCTGATGCAGAAGGCAGAAGCGTACATCAATGCGCAGTACGGTGAAGGAACCTGCACACTGACGATCACACCGCAGTACCGCAACATGAAGGAGATCGTAGATCTGTATCCCGAGGTTTCCCGCTATGCTATGGACAGTATCCGGGAACTTGGCTATGAGCCCGGCATTGAAGCCGCAAGAGGCGGTACAGATGGTGCGCAGCTGTGCTTCCGCGGTCTGCCCTGCCCGAATCTTGGCACCGGTGACCGCAATGCCCACGGGCGCTATGAATACGTTGTTGTGGAAGAACTGCGTCAGTCTGCGGAACTCATCCGCAGTATCATCGGCAAGGTTCTGAAGGAAGCGTAGGGCAGAAAGCAGACATGAAGAAAACTGGTTTAATGCTGGCACTGCTCGTATTTCTTGCCGGCTGTTCCGCACAGCCGGAACAGATTACGATCGAAAGCGATGTTGAACTGCACGGCGAAAAGGCGGATATGAGCGGATATTACTGGCTGGAAGACGAAGATCACCCGTTCATAGAGATCAGTGCGCAGGAATCCATCCGTCTCTTTACGGAAGAAGGAAGCGGTATTCTCTATTACGGGTATGTCGGCTGTCCCTTCTGTGAACGGGCGGTTCCGGAACTGTCCAAAGCGGCCAAGGACAGCGGTGTCACGGTATACTACATCGATGTCTATCATCCGGACAATACCTATGAGATCTACCAGGAACTGTTCAAGTACATTGATCCGGTCCTTGTGGATTCGGATAAGGGAAAACAGTTCAAAGTTCCTCTTGTCATCGCGGTCAATCACGGGGAGATCGTCGGCAGTCAGCTCGCTCTGGTGGACGGTTACCAGATCGAAAGTGAATCATCGCAGATGAATAAATCCCAGAAAAAGGAGCTGCGCAATATTTATCTTGATCTGTTCAGAAAGGCGGCGGAATGAGCCGCCTTTGATATAATAGGAGTATGTTCGGACTGTTTCAGAAAAAGAAGAAACTGGAAGGGGATGTTGTGGATCTTCTGGAGGAGTATCATACCTCTCCTTCCCGGGCCAACAATTATATCGGCTCTGTCTATTTCCTGATCGTACTGCATGGTACCAGTACCCGGGTAGGAAAGATCGATCTGCGGATCGGTTCCAACGAGGAACTGTTTTACGCGGGGAATATCGGCTACCGCATCGATATGGACCGCAGAGGTCACGGCTATGCCTATGAAGCCTGCAGGGTCCTGATGCCGGCGGCACGGGATCTTTACAGCATGCAGGATCTGATCATCACGTGTTCTCCGGACAACATTCCTTCCCGGAAAACACTCGAAAAACTGAACGGTACGTTTCTCGGCACAAAGGATGTGCCGGAGAGTCACTGGCTTTACCAAAGAGGCGAGACCGTGAAGAATATTTATTACTATACGCTATAATGGGTAATATGAATTCCAGATTTCTGAAACTGATTTCAAGCAGGCTGATTCTTCTGGTCATCGCTGTGGTGCTGCAGATCATGATGCTGGTCAACTGGATCTACCGCACATCGCTGTCCCACAACCTGAGCCCGGTCATCACCCTGTTTTCCTATGCGCTGGTCGTCCGGGTCGTCAATACGTCCGAGGATCCGAGTTACAAGCTGACCTGGTGCGTGCTGATCCTGGTCTGGCCGATCCTCGGGATGATCCTGTACGTTCTCTGCGCCGGAAGAAAGATGCCGAAAAAGCTGGCGGACGGCACCACGCGTTCCAGTCAGTATCTTTATCGTCTGCTGAGGCAGGATGATACGGTGATGGAACGGCTGGAGAAAGAGGAGCCGGATCTCTGCCGGACGTTCCGCTATGGTCAGCGGATGTCGCAGTTCCCGGTATACGGGAATACGGAAGCGAAGTATTTCGGGAGCGGGGAAGAACTATGGCCTGTACTTCTGCAGGAACTTCAGAAGGCAAAGAGGTTCATCTTCATGGAGTTTTTCATCATTGATGAAGGTGAGGTATGGGACTCTGTACTTGCGGTTCTGAAGCAGAAGGTACAGGAAGGTGTAGAGGTCAAGCTCATCTATGATGATTTCGGATGTGCTGCCAAACTGCCGAGAGGATATGACCGGAAACTGAATGAGATGGGAATTGAAACGTACCGTTTCAACAAGCTCAGACCGGCATTGATCATCCAGATGAACAACCGGGATCACCGGAAGATCGTTGTTATTGATAACCAGGTGGCGTTTACGGGCGGTGTGAACCTGGCGGATGAATATATGAACCGGATCGAACGGTTCGGGAAATGGCGGGATTCCGCGATCATGCTGAAGGGGGATGCCGTCTGGTCCATGACGGTCATGTTCCTGGGCATGTTCAGCTGGCTGAAAGGCAGCAATGCGGAAATCGACTATACCCGGTACCGTCTGAAGGGTGATGATCCGGGATTCTGCGGGTTCTTCCAGCCGTTCAGCGATACGCCTACGGATGATGCGGATACCGGCGTGAGCATGCATCTGAACATCATCTCTTCGGCAAAGAACTATGTCTATCTGGAAACACCGTATCTGATCCCGAACAACAGCGTGGAGAGCGCACTGACTCTGGCGGCGCAGAACGGCGTGGATGTCCGCATCCTGGTACCGCATATTCCCGACAAGCGCTATGTGTTCTATATTACGCAGTCCTATTATGAACCGCTGATCGCTGCGGGTGTACGGATCTACGAGTACACACCGGGATTCAATCACTGCAAGAACATCGTCAGCGATGACCGGATCGCTTCTGTCGGAACGGTCAACAGTGATTACCGCAGCTATTATCTGCACTTTGAAGACGGTGTGATCTTTGCGGATAATGAAGAAATACTGCGGATCCGCGAGGATTTCCTCCGGGCAGTATCCGTATCACAGGAGATCACAATGGAAGACTGCCGGAAAGTGCCGCTGTACAAACGTGTTTCCCGCAGACTGCTGAAGATCGCGACACCGCTGCTGTGAGGCCGATATGAAACCAAATACTGTAAAGAAACTATGGATCCCGGTTGTGCTTGCGGTCATTCTTCTGCTTCTGGTTCTGCTGGAACCGGTGCAGCAGCCGAGAACATATATGAATGTCAACCGGGAGATTCCGTATGCCGGTGAGATTCCGGTTCAGCATGACTATCTCTCGTGGGACAGCCGGCGCAGACCGGGGGAAGTCCGTGATATCATGTACATTACGATCCACGAGACGGACAACACATCGCCGACGGCGGATGCGTCAGCCCATGCAGCCTTTCTGCGCAATATCACAGACAGTCCCAACGGCTGGCATTATACGGTGGATGATCACAGTATCGTCCATCATATTCCGGACAATGAGATCGCCTACAATGCCGGAGACGGAAGAACACCGAACGGCGGCAATATGAACGGAATCGGGATCGAAATGTGTGTGAATGACGGTGGTGATTACGAGCAGACACTGCGCAATACAGCAGTGCTTTGCGCGGAACTGATGGCTCAGTACGGACTGAACGTGGGTGATATCCGCTTCCATGCGGATTTCATGGAGAAGGAGTGTCCTCACAGGCTGATCAGTGAAGGCAGAGTGGATGAATTCCTTCAGATGGTGCAGGAAGAAGCAGACAGGAGGCAATGATGGAGAAATACGGACTGGTACTGGAAGGCGGCGGTGTACGCGGCGCGTTTACGGTCGGAGTACTGACCTGGCTGAACGATAACCATATTACGTTTGATTACAATGCCGGAATATCCTCCGGAGCGATGTATATGGCCTGTTTTCTGGTCAACCGGATGGATACGGCTTACAGGATCGCTACGGATTACGCGGTAGACAAGCATACGGCCGGAATCAGCGCGCTTCTCAGCGAAGGACATTATGTTGCCTACGGAAGACTGATCCGCCAGGACATCCTCGGCAAGGAACATTTCAATGCGGAAGAACTCCGGAAAGCCGTTCCCGGCATGGAGATCGGTGTCTATGATATGGAACAGGGAAAAACGGTATTCCATCCGTCAAGCGAGGTGGATGATGAACTGAAACTGCTCCATGCGGCATGTGCGCTGCCGGTCGCCTCGGGTATCGTGGAATACAACGGTCATCATTTCCTGGACGGCGGCATCATGAAAATGATC
>JAFWJP010000132.1 GCA_017514645.1 Solobacterium sp.
ATCTCTTCATCCGGATCATGTACGATCTCGTAGATTTTTGTTTCACCGGCATCTGTACTCATAATTACCTCTGATTGCTATAACCCAATTATATTATCACAATCAGCAGGAAATGGTGTAATCGTCATACAGGATTAAGAAATACAGATCATATCCCCGGAAAAGAGGTTCATGATAAAATATAGATATGACAGTACATCTATCTGTTTTCAGCGGATATTCCCTGCTCAGAAGCACGATCCGGATCGAGGAACTCTGCCGCAGAGCAAAGGAATACGGATATACAGCACTGGCTTTGACGGATCATCATGTTATGTACGGGATCCCGGCTTTTGAGCGTGAGTGCCGGAAACAGGGGATCCATCCCTTGTTCGGCATGGAAGCTACGGTCTCATGGCAGGAACGTGAGGTTCAGTTCATCCTGCTGGCGAGGGACAATACCGGATACAAACAGCTGATGAAGCTCAGCTCATTGCTGAGCGGAAGGGAAGCGGTGGACAGGGAAACATTCCGCAGCTTAACGACGCACTGTTTTGTCATTGCCTACGGAGAAGGCGGGTACTTTGATACAGAACTGCTGGAAGAGAACTATGAAGGTGTACGCGCCCGGATCGCGGAGATGAAGGAAGCGTTCGGGACATTCGATATCGCTCTGTCCTATCAGGAGACATCGCTGTGGCGGATGAAGAATGCCATGCTCAGGCGGATCAGCGCTTCCATGGGGATCCGTACTGTTGCATTGAACCGGATCTATTACATGGATGCGGATGATGACGAAGCATGCCGTATCCTGAACGGAATCCGTCTCGGAAAAACGGTCAATGATCAGTCTCTGCCCAGGGTGCGCGGCAGGTATTTCCTGCGTCCGGAGGAAATGAGCGCTGTCTATGAACCGGAAGATCTGCAGCGTACGGAAGAGATCGCTTCCATGTGCCGCGCGGATCTTATGATAGAGAAGACCAGTCTTCCGGCGTTTGAAACACCCGGCGGTCTGACCAGTGCCCAGTATCTGACACAACTATGTCTTGCCGGGCTGAAGAAACGTCTGGACGGGAAGGAGGATCCGGGTTATCTCCGCCGTCTGAAATATGAGCTGGACGTCATTATCCGGATGCATTTCGAGGATTATTTCCTCATTGTCTATGATTTTATCCGCTATGCCCGCAAACAAGGCATCAATGTCGGTCCCGGCAGAGGAAGCGCAGCCGGCAGTCTCACCTCATATGTTCTCGGTATTACACAGATCGATCCGATCCGTTACCATCTTCTGTTTGAGCGCTTCCTGAATCCGGAACGGGTAACGATGCCGGATATCGATACCGATATCCCGGACGACCGCCGTCAGGAAGTGATTTCCTATGTATTCCGGAAATACGGTACCGATCATACGGCAAACATCATTACCTTCGGTACCCTGAAAGCCCGTCAGGTCATCCGGGACGTAGGCAAGGTCATGGAGATCCCGCAGAGAAAGATCGACCAGATTGCGAAACTCATTCCTGCTTCGCCGAATATTACACTTTCTGAAGCGATGGAACGCAGTCAGCGTCTTGCCTCACAGGTTTCTGTGGATGATCAGCTGACAAAGCTGTTCAAAGCTGCCGCGAAACTGGAAGGCCTTCCGCGCCATACCAGCATCCATGCCGGCGGAGTACTTTTCAGCAGGCTGCCGCTGACGGAGATCATACCGGTACAGCAGGACGATGCCGGCAATATGACCAGCCAGTACTCCATGGAGTATCTCGAGGAGCGCGGACTGATCAAGATGGATATCCTGGGGCTCAGAAACCTGTCAACGATCGATGAGATCGTCCGCAGTGTAAGAAACGATGACCCGCATTTCGATCTGATGTCGGTTCCTCTGGATGATCCGCGTACATACAATGTGTTCCAGAATGTGGATACCCTTGGCATCTTCCAGTTCGATTCCGACGGCATGAAGAATCTGCTGAGGCGACTGCAGCCGTCCCGGTATGAAGATATCGTAGCGGCGATCGCTTTGTTCCGCCCCGGACCGATGGAGCATATTCCGGAATATCTTGCCAACAAGGCCGATCCTGAGCACATCGTTTACCCCCATGAAGACCTGAAGGATGTTCTGCAGGAAACCTACGGAATCATGATCTACCAGGAACAGGTGATGATGACAGCCAGGATCATCGGCGGATTCTCTCTGGCAAAAGCCGATCTTCTGCGCAGGGCAGTCAGCAAGAAAAAGGAAAAGGATATGGCGTCTCTTCGGGAAGATTTCATGCAGGGAGCGCAGCAGCGCGGCTACAGCGAAGAGACGGCGGCACATCTGTATGAACTGATCGGAGAGTTTGCCGGCTATGGATTCAACAAGTCCCATGCCGTGGCGTATTCTCTGATTGCGTATCAGCTGGCGTATCTGAAGGCGAACAAATCGCTATATTTCTACTGCGCGCTGCTCAATAGTGTCATCGGTGATGAAATCAGAACGTCGCAGTACATTACGGAATGCCGCAGACGCGGTATCAAGGTCATTTATCCTGATGTCAACCGATCAGCCAATGTCTATCTGAGGGAAGACCGGGTGATCCTCATGCCGCTGTCCGCCGTCAAGGGTGTCGGTGTGCATGCCGGAACGCTGATCATGGAAGGCAGGAAGAAGGAACCATATCATGACTTCTGTGACTTTGCGGTCCGTGCGGGATTGCTGGGCATATCACGCAAAACACTGGAAACGCTGATCAAGGCCGGTGCACTGGATTCGTTCGGGATGAACCGGGCGACGATGCTCGGCGGCCTGGATGATGTGATACGCTACGGTGATCTGGTGCGGGTCGAGCGGAACGGTCAGATCATGATCGATGCCGGTCTGGTATCGAAGCCGGTGCCTGTCAGGCTCACGGAGAGCGCGGAGGAGACTGCGGAAAACGAGAAGGAAGCGCTGGGATTCTGTCTCGGTCCGCATCCGGTATCTCTGCGCAAGGAGAGATACGGTCTGCACCTGCGCAGTCTTGCGGAACTGGGACAGCTGCGCGGGCAGGTCAACGGGTTCGGCGCAGTACAGTCCGTACGTCAGCACCGTACGAAGAAGGGTGATATGATGGCCTTCTGCACGGTCGTGGATGAGAGCGGGGAGATGAGCCTGCTGGTCATGCCGAGGCTGTACAGCCGGTACAGTGAAGAACTGCGCAGGGGTGCATATCTGTACTTCCATGGTAAAATGACCGATGATGGATCCTGTATTCCTGAACAGATCCAGTTCTATAAAGATTGAGAGGTATGACAATGGCCAGACTGCTGATAGTGGATGATGAGAAGAATATCCGGGAAGTCGTACGTGAATATGCATTGATGAGCGGGTATGAAGCCGATGAAGCACAGGACGGTACGGAAGCCGTTGACATGGTGCGCAGAACGGATTACGACTGCGTTATTCTGGATATCATGATGCCGAAACTGGATGGATACACAGCCTGCCGGATGATCAAGGAGATCAAGCCGGTACCGGTCATCATGCTCAGCGCCCGCAGTGAAGAGTATGATAAACTCCTGGGGTTTGAGGTCGGTGTGGATGACTATGTTGTCAAACCGTTTTCCCCCAGGGAACTGATGGCCAGAGTCAAAGTTGCCCTGGAACGGACGTACAGGGCTCCTTCCGGGATCATGCGCTTCGGGGGACTGGCAATCGATGCGGCAGGACGCACCGTCACGGTAGACGGTGTCAAGGCCAACCTGACGCCCAAGGAGATCGATCTGCTGATCTTCATGGTCCGCAATGCAAATATCGCTCTTTCGCGACAGACCTTGCTGGAGCAGGTCTGGAACTATGACTATTTCGGTGATGACAGGACCGTGGATGCTCACATCAAGATGCTGCGGCATAACCTCGGTGCCTACCGGGACAAGATTGTAACCGTCAGAGGAATGGGGTATAAGTTTGAAGCTTGACAGACATGGAATACGCTTCAATATCTGGCTGTTTTTCCTGCTGTTTGCCGTAGGAATCGTTTTAATGCTCGGAATCCTGCAGTTCTCACTGGTACGGCCGTACTACCGCAGCAATCAGGTGCGTACGGTCGAACACGTTGCGGATGAGCTTGAAAACAGTCTTCTGAATGAAAACAGAAACCAGGAAGATATCGAACAGGCCAACCGGACCGTATTTTCCAACAATGTCTGTGTACAGATCATCAACGGTTCGGGTACGGTCGTGTACCGTTCGGACAATATCGGCAACGGCTGTGTCTTCAATCTTCAGGACCGCTATGTCAGCGGTTCACCTGTATCGCTCCGTGATACAGCTGCGCTGTCGGATTATCTGCAGCAGAACGGAGGACTGTTCCGGCTGAATGTTGTCAATGAACGTACAGGGCAGGAGATGGTTGTCCTCGGCCGGAAGGTCGCCAAGAACCTTTCGGATTTCTATGTTTATATCAACTCACCCCTGGAACCCGTGGATTCCTTGGTTTCGTTCTTTTCCAGGCAGTACGCGTTCTTCACACTGATCGTAATCCTTCTTGCCTCGATGATCTCCCTTTGGATCAGCGGCAGGCTCAGCGACCCGATCCGCCACATGAATCAGGAAGCGGTCAAGCTGGCAAGGGCGGACTATTCCGCATCCTTTGAAGGGGGATACTTTACGGAAACCGCCGACCTGGCATCAACACTGAACGATGCCACGCAGAAGCTGAACCGGATCGATGATCTGCGCAAGGATCTGATTGCCAACGTATCGCATGATATCAAGACCCCGCTTACCAGCATCAAGGCCTATGCAGAGATGATCAAGGATTTTTCCGGTGATATTCCGGAAAAGAGAAACGATCATCTGGATGTCATCATCTCTGAAACGGATTATCTGAACAGACTGGTCAATGATATGAGTGAACTCTCAATGATGCAGTCCGGAAACTATATTCTGAACTACGGGAACTTTGATATCTGTGAGGTGATCCGTACAGTTGTCCGTCTGAACGGTGTCCTGATCGAAGATGCCGGTCTGAATATCAGGACAGAAATGCCGGAAAGCCTCATGATGTACGCTGACGAGACAAAGATCGCGCAGGTAGTGAACAATTATCTGAGCAATGCCATCAAGCATACACCGCAGGGCGGAACGATCACGGTCAGGGTGCAGCTTCTGAAGGATGAAGAAACCATCCGTGTCGAAGTCATCGATGAAGGCGAGGGAATCGCTGAAAACGAGATTCCGTTCATCTGGGACCGCTATCAGAAGACCAGCCGTTCCTTCTCCAGAACCCTGACGAATACCGGGATCGGACTGGCGATCGTCAAAGCGATCCTGGATACGCACGGTGCGCGGTACGGTGTAGCGAGTACGGTAGGGAAAGGCTCTCTGTTCTGGTTTGAGATGACCAATCCGCAGGAAGAGGAGAGTTTCAGCCATGACTGACATCCTTCCGGGTACGGATCTGCGGATGATCCAGCGGGAAGGGTTCTATCACTTCAACAGTGATACGGAACTTCTCGGACAGTTCCTGAAGGTCCGGCACAGGGAAACACTGCTGGACATCGGCTGCGGAAGCGGTGCGTTGCTGCTGTATGCGTCGCTGCAGAAGCCGAAAGCCATGTACGGCATCGATGTGTTTGAAGAAGTCCTGGAAAGCGCACGTGAGAATCTGGCTTACAATGGTACTGAGGCAGTACTGATCTGTTCCAGAGTCCAGGATTACCGGGAGCGCAGGTTCGATGTAATCGTTGCCAATCCGCCGTATTTCCGGACAGAGACAGAAGACCTCAAAAACGAAAATATCTTCATCCGCACTGCCAGACATGAAGATGCACTGCCCCTGGAGGAACTGTTCGCATCCGTTCAGGCGCTTCTGGAAGACAAAGGGAGATTCTATCTCGTCCATCGTCCTCAGCGCCTCAATGAGATCATGCAGTGCGCACAGGCACAGCGGATGTCCGTCAGAACACTTTGTCCCGTCTATAAGAAACAGAACGGTACGATACGCTCCGTTCTTCTGGAAATCGTCCGCGGCAGTCATACAGAATGCCGGATCACAGAACCGGTGTACCGGTAGGAGGCACAGATATGAGTGAAAACAAAGATCTACAGGAAATGATCGAACAAGCAGTGGAAAAATCGGTCAGAAAAGAAACACGGAAGAGCAGGTTTGCCAGCCTGATCGTCCCGATCCTTGGATACGCGCTGATCCTCTGCGGATTGTGGTTCATCTACAACATGGTGAAACCGAAGACGCCTGAGATCAAGCCGGTGGAAGACCAGGACGTCACATTGGAGAACCACGGGATCTTCGGCTTCAAAGCAGCGGATTTCGAAGAACCGATCCTCGGAAAATCCGAACAGCAGAGCCTGCTGATCGTCGATGAACAGGAAGTTTCCGTAAACTCTGTCATTACCCAGGCCGGTCTCTTCAACTGGGCGATCACGTCAAAGACGCTGAATGAGACGATCTACGGAACAGGTATCTATACGGTCGATCTGTCGAAGGTGCGCAGAAGTTCCATCGAGTTTGACGAAGAACAGTTCACTGTGTTCATCCACATTCCGTATCCGGAGCTTCACGAAGTCACCTTTGATCCGGAGAAAACGGTTCTCGGTGATGTACAGAAAGGCTGGCTGGCCTTCGGAGAAGTCACAATGACGCCCGAGCAGCAGAAGACGTTCGAGATCGAAGCCAAGACAAAACTGACAAACAGGCTGAATGAAGCGGACAGTTTTGATCGGGCTGTGAAGTTTGCCAGACTCTCGGCGTATGATCTGTACCAGCCGGTCGTCAGCGCAGTATCGCCTGTGTATAAAGTCAGTATTATCGTGGATGATCCTGAATAGCACAGGTATTGCAGAAAACTGCATATTTATGCGGAAATCATTTGACTGAAGATAGAGTTGCTGATAGAATAGTCACGTTATCAGTCCTCTTGGTGAGGTCTGTAACCGCTCGGATCAGGTTTTGAAGTGCTGAAAAGCCACCTCTACGGCGCGTCTTAAGATAAATGTCAGGAGGTGTTGAAATGTACGCAATTATCGAAACAGGCGGAAAACAGCTGAAAGTAGAGAAGGGTGACGCGATCTTCGTTGAGAAGCTCGAAGGCGAAGCCGGTGACAAGGTCATCATCGACAAAGTCGTTATGATCTCGGACAACGGAACAAAGATCGGTACACCGTA
>JAFWJP010000133.1 GCA_017514645.1 Solobacterium sp.
GGTCATACCGTTGATCCGGACTGAACGGTTCGTTTCATTCATCACAGGTATCATCTCAGTTTCCTCTCCTTTCCAGGAATTGTTCCAGCGTCATGTCTTCATAGTTCGTCGTTTCATCGACATACCTATCGTAATAGACCCGGATTTCACCGTATTCCGACAGCAGGACCAGCTCCTCTTCTGTAAACGGCGTATAGATCTGGTAACGATAATCATTGTCGGTTATGTAATCTGTCTGCTGGCCGTTATGGTAGACCGTCTCGTTGCAGACATTCAGCGTACAGGTATAGCCGCTGCGGGGATTGTAGAACCCATCAATTCCCTCTTTACGCTTTGTTTCAAACAGTTCCATAACTTCGGTGTACGCTTCCTTCTGCACCAGCGGGATCTTAATCTGTACCGTGACGTTTGCTGTTCTGCCGGTCTCATAGTTATCCAACTTGCCGAGGTCAGCCGCATCCACATTGGCATAGTAGTAGTACACCAGATTGGTGCCGACATCCGTACGGTAGTGGTCCGTAAACCCGAATCCATGCGTCTGCCAGGCCGCATAGTTCAGCAGCAGCGTCAGTACCACGCCTCCCGCATAGACTGCCAGATCCTTCAGACGGACCTGTACCTTGCGCCGGTAGACAAACATTGCAACGATGTAGATCATCAGCAGGATCAGATACCAGACCAGATTGCTCTGCAGATAGAAGAATGAAGGCTGGTGTGCAGCAAGTACGATCAGAATGCAGAATGCATAGATATGGATCACAAAGGGATAGGAGAAGAACCCGTCGGATACCTGCTCCGCCCGTTCCGTCTGACGGTACACGAACTCCTTCCGCACCACCAGTGCCGATATGACCGCGTACAGCACCAGCAGAAGCGGTCCGACCGGAGATACCGGTATCAGCATCTGATAGGACCTTACAATGCTCGTCAGCAGATTAACACCCAAAGCAAACGGAGAGAACAACTCTACGATTCCGCTGGAGAGGTTATATCCGGCAATACCGGCAATCGTCGCATTGGTAAATGCTTCCACCGTCAGGAACAATACCAGCGGGAAGAACGTATATGCCGCAATCATGACAACACCATCAAAGATATTGTTGGCAACGAGGAACAATGCGGAGTGATACAGTGTGAGCGTGGCAATGATCAGTCCCATTGCCAGTACATACTTCGCCCAGCGCAGCGGATCCATAAGCGGTGCCAGCAGGAACGCTGCCGTCATCGATACCGTAAAGTACAGCCAGATCAGCCCGATGATGAACACGATCGTTGTAATCAGCAGTTCACTGCGCTTGATGGGCAGGGAGAAGTACAGATCCGCACTTCTTCTGCGGTGTACAAACGACAGCAGTACCGCCGGAAGAATGTAGGTCAGGACGATTCCGAGTCCTGATGCGATGAGCAGGCTTTCATTCAGCATTCCCAGGACATCCTGTGAACCTCTCCAGGAAATGAATACCGCCAGTGTCATCCCAGCATACAGCATCCCGAAGAACAGATAGGCGATCCTGTTCTGCCTGATCAGATACTTCAGATATTGTTTATTCATGGTCTGTACCTCTGCTTTCCAGTTCATAGATGAACAGTTCTTCAAAGTTGACCTGCAGAACATCCAGCAGGACCGGATTCAGTCCGTTGAGATGTTCAACAACCTCTTCCTGGACACCGCGGATGACGAGTTTCCATACTCTGCCTTCGTGTTCCTGATGCAGGATATCAAAGTCCTTGAAGGCATCTTCCGCCGGTTCACTGCGGAAGACGACCTGATACTTGTTGATGAGTTCCTTGGACTGCAGCAGATCTCCGTAGCTGACGATCTGTCCGTTCTCCAGAATACCGAAGGAATCACAGATGTCCTCCAGTTCCTTCAGGTTATGGCTGGAGATGATCACGGTGATCTGTTCATCTTCAATGAGACGGGCAAGGATCTGCTTGAACTTCAGCCTTGCCAGCGGCTCCAGACCATCATATGCCTCATCCAGCAGGATCAGCTGCGGATGCAGCGACAGTGCAAACAACAGCGCCAGACGCCGTTTATTGCCCTTGGACAGATTGGTCACCACCATATCTTCCTTCAGATCAAAGACGTTCAGATACTCCCGGTAAGCTTCTTCATCAAAGTCATACATCGATTCATACAGCAGTTTCAGCGAACGTACCGTACTGCCTACCGGCCAGTACTGCTCATCCGGCACAAACGCGATCTTCCGCCGGATCTGCTCCTCACTGTAGGTATCCGCACCATCCAGCGTAATCTTTCCTTCATCTGCCTTGTAGACCCCGGCAATCAGTCTCAGCAGTGTTGACTTTCCCGCACCGTTGACACCGACCAGTCCGAAGATGGAACCGTTCTCCACCTGAAGGTTCAGATTCCTCAGAACTTCCTTGTCTCCGAACGATTTATACAGGTTTTCTATCCTCAGCATGTTGCCTCCTCGTAAATCTCCTGAATGACTGCCAGCAGTTCTTCCTTGGTGATCCCGTTCTCCTTCAGAGGAAGGATCAGCTGCCGGATCTGCTGGATCCGTGAGTCATTGACACTCACATCAGCGACATAGACCCCTTTCTTGGGCAGATTGTACACATAGCCGTTCTTTTCCATCTCGGCATATGCCTTGGCAACCGTATTCGGGTTGATCCCGTTGTCCTGTGCCATCTGCCTTACGGAAGGAAGCCTGTCACCCGGTTTCAGCACACCGACCTCAATGAACTTCAGGATCTGTTCCTGGATCTGTTCAAAGATCGGTGTCTTGCTCTGCAAATTGAGTAAAAACATGGTTCCTCCAATCTGTACTATCTGTACTAATTGTATTATCTGTATGATACATATGCAAGATTGTAAAGTTTAAGATATTCCCCGGAATGTATGAGACAATGAATGTATCAGACACACAACGAGACCGATTAGGTCATCCATCCAGGAAGTCACGCACGCAGTCAATATCCGTCTGTCCGATGACGGCACAAGTGTCATCATCCTCGATCAGACCGCCTTGCCGAACCGTACCGTATACAAGGAACTGAAAACCAAGGAAGAATGCTGGGAATCAATCAAACTGCTTCAGGTGCGCGGTGCTCCCGCCATCGGGATCTTTGCGGCCTATGCCATGTACGTCATTGCGCAGCAATACGCAGATCTGCCCTATGCAAAATTCCGGGAACAGTACCGCGCCGACAGTGCGTACCTGAATTCTTCGCGTCCTACGGCAGTCAATCTGTCCTGGGCGCTGAAACGCTGTGAAGCGGTCGTTGATGAACACCCGGATCTGTCTTCCAGGAATATTCTGAACCTTCTCCGAAAGGAAGCAGAGACCATCCATGAAGAAGATATTGCCATGTGTACCTCTATTGCGGAATACGGGCTGAGCCTTCTGAAGGATGGTGATACGATCCTCACCCACTGCAATGCCGGACCTCTGGCAACATCCCGCTACGGAACCGCTCTCGGACCGGTCCTTCTCGGTACCGAACGCGGCATGCATTTCCGTGTCTTTGCGGATGAAACCCGGCCTCTTCTTCAAGGAGCCCGTCTGACTTCCTATGAACTGCAGCAGGCAGGTGTCGATGTTACGCTGATCTGTGACAATATGGCTTCCATCGTGATGAAGAACGGCTGGATCAATGCTGTGTTCGTCGGCTGTGACCGGATCGCTGCAAACGGTGACTTCGCCAACAAGATCGGTACCTCCGGTGTTGCCATCCTGGCCAAGCACTACGGCATCCCCTTCTACACCCTCGGACCTTCCTCCACGATCGACATGAATACACCGACCGGGGACGACATCACCATCGAACTGCGGGATCCGGACGAGATCAGAAGCCTGTGGTACAGGGAGCCTATGGCCCCGGCAGCCGTCAAATGCTGGAACCCTTCCTTCGATGTTACAGACCATGAACTTGTCACTGCGATTATCACGGAGAAAGGGATCATCTATCCCCCGTTCAGCACCAATCTGAAGAAACTGTTCAACTGAAAAGACGGAGATCATCTCCGTCTTCTTTTTATTCTTCCTCCCGGATCCACCGGATGTATTCATCCTTCAGGATCAAACGTATTTTCTCTATCATCGGCTCCAGCATTGCCAGGGCTTCTTCCCTCGTCTCCGCTTCTGCCGTCACCCGGATCAGACACCCGTCTTCCTTGGCATAGGTCGCAACCGTCGGGTTGGGATTGTCCACCAGATCACCCAGAGCATCCGCCACCGGTGCTTCACCGACACAGATGCGGGGTGCTTCCTGCATGCTGAGCATCTTGATGTTCACGGAAACCAGCGTACGCCCGCTGCGCTCCTTGAGAAACGGCATGCAGTACTCTTCGAACATCGGCTGCATCTCCTTGGGCGGACCCGGCAGAAGAATGCACACCTTCCCCTCGTTCTCCATGATCACGCCCGGTGCTGTTCCATGATGGTTGTACATTACAATGGACCCCTCCGGTACCAGCGCCTGCTTCATGATCGCTGTCTGCAGGCTTTCCTTCTTCATGACCTGCAGGAACTCATTCAACTGATTCAGCGCCTTTTCGTCCATGACCAGCTTCGTCCCGAAATACTCCGCGAGCATCTCCTTGGTAAGATCGTCCTTCGTCGGTCCCAGACCTCCTGTCAGAATGACCGTATCCGCCCGTCCGTAGGCAATTTTTACTGCATCCATGATCCTGTGGGGATTATCACCCACCACTGTCTCAAAATGCACATCCACGCCGGCTTCCGCCAGACGTTTGGAAAGATACTGCGCATTTGTATTGACGATGTTTCCCAGCAGGATCTCTGTTCCTACACAAATGATTTCTGCAATCATATTCTTCACTTCCGTTCCTGTACCATTATACTCCGTCATCCGCTGTTCTTCACTTTTCACCTGTTCTTTTCTGCGCTACCATGATAGCGGAAGGATACAGGTGGGATGAGCAGA
>JAFWJP010000134.1 GCA_017514645.1 Solobacterium sp.
GCCTCCGGACAGCTACAGTTTGTCCGCAGATCTCGCCGCTCAGATATTTTTCGACTGCCTCCTTTTTAAATTCGTATGAATACTTACTATTTGGTTTCCCTGCCATAAAGAAATCCTCCTGTACTCTCAGTGTACAGGAGGATCATCCCGCGTTTTTTGAACTCTCCATTTTCAATGGGGCAGTTCATCCTATGCGTTTACTGTTTTCAGAACAATGTGTTCTGGCGGGTAATATGCAGGTGTTCGTACGCTTTCTCCGTTACCGTACGGCCGCGGGATGTTCTGTTTACAAAGCCGATCTGGATGAGATACGGTTCATAGACGTCCTCCAGCGTTGTCGGTTCCTCACTGATGGAATTCGCCAGGGCTTCCAGGCCGACCGGTCCGCCGTGGAACCGTTCAATGATTCCTCTGAGATAGCGGATATCCACTTCATCCAGACCGAGAGAGTCTACATGAAGACGGGTCAGGGCGTCCTGAGCAATCTCCAGGGTTACCCTGCCGTCATTGAGCACCTGGGCAAAGTCCCGGATGCGCTTCAGCAGACGGTTGGCGATCCGCGGCGTACCGCGGCTTCTGCGGGCAATCTCCGCAATCGCCGCCGCATCGATCTCCGTATTCAGTACCCTTGCAGTACGTTTGACAATGCTGGCAAGCTGTTCGTTGTTGTAATACTCCAGTTTGGAGACGATGCCGAAACGGTCACGCAGCGGTGCTGAAAGATCACCTGCGCGTGTTGTCGCACCGACCAGGGTGAACGGGGGCAGATCCAGGCGTACATTGCGCGCACCGGCTTCCTTTCCTACCATGACATCCAGTACATAATCTTCCATGGCGGGATACAGAACTTCTTCAATGGCTTTCGGAAGTCTGTGGATCTCATCGATGAACAGGACATCTCCCGGTTCCAGAATGGAAAGGATAGCAGCCAGATCACCGCTCTTTTCAATGCTGGGTCCCGTGATCGTACGGACATGCGATCCGAGTTCATTGGCAATGATATAGGCCAGTGTTGTCTTTCCCAGTCCCGGAGGACCGTACAGGAGAACATGATCCAGAGCTTCATTCCGCTGAATTGCAGCTTTGATAAAGATCCGCAGATTCTCTTTCAGGGAATCCTGTCCGACATATTCATCCAGTGTTTTCGGCCGGATCCGTTCCTCATCATCCGCCGGTGTGTAATCCGCTGACATCAATCGTTCATCCAATGCCATATCTATCCTCCGAGTTTCGCCCTGACAAGCGCCTGAAGTCCGATCTTCAGATATTCTTCTGTCGTCAGACCGGTCTTCTCACTCATTACTTTGCCTGCAGTCTGCAGTTCCCCCGGCTTATAGCCGAGATTTTTCAGCGCTTCCAGTGCTTCCTGTACCGGCTGTTCATATTTCTCCAGCTTTGTGTCCGCCTGCACCAGCTTGCCTTTCAGGTCAAGAATGATCTGACTGGCGGTCTTCGCACCGATGCCGGGCATGGCCTTCAAAGCGCTGACATCCCCCTGCTCAATGGAGGAGATCAGACGCGCTGAACTGGATCTTGCAAGCATGTTCATGGCGGTCCTGGGTCCCAGACCTTTCACCGTGATCAGCTTCAGAAACAGGTTTTTCTCTTCACTGCTCTCAAAGCCGTACAGACCGACATCATTCTCACTGACATGCATGTAGGTATAGATGCGGACTTCCTCGTTCAGATGCATCTTGTCTGCGTGAGGATACGCAATGTCCCACCCGATTCCCTGGTTCTCAATAACGACATGATCCGCATCATAGGATGCAACCTTTCCCTGTATAAACGCGATCATAGGACCTCCTACTCTGTATAGTTCATGATATAGGTGCCAACAATGACTTCATCACCGACCCGGCATCCTGCATCATAAAGCGCTTTGTCGATGCCCATCTTCTTCAGCGTCATGCCGAATACATAGACATCTTCATCATTATCGAAATCGACCTGCTCCGCCAGACGGTCGATTCTGTCACTCTCGATCTTCCATTTATGGTTTCCGAGATTCAGAACCTTGAACTCCGGACGCTTCGGTTCATACCGGTA
>JAFWJP010000135.1 GCA_017514645.1 Solobacterium sp.
GGTGTGCTGGAAGAGGTTGTCAAAGCAAACAGAGCACTGCTGATCATCGCGGATGATTTCGACAACGAAGTCATGAGCACGCTCATCAGCAACAAGCTCCGCGGTACGTTCAATGTTGTTGCGACGAAGGCTCCGGGCTTCGGAGACAATGCCAAGAACATGCTTGGTGATATCGCTGCGGTGACAGGTGCGGTATTCTATGCAAAGGATCTGAATCTGAACCTGGCGGATATGAAGGCGGCTGAACTCGGAAGCGCCAAGAAGATCATTGTTACGAAGGACAAGACAACGATCATTGATGGTCAGGGAGACCGTGAAGCGGTTGAGCAGAGAGTCAAGGAGATCCGTCAGTTCATCGAGAACACGACAAGCGATTATGACCGCAAGAAGCTCCAGGAACGTCTGGGCAAACTCACAAACGGTATCGCTGTGATCAAGGTCGGTGCTACGACAGAAACGGAACTCAAGGACAAGAAACTGCGGATCGAGGATGCGCTGAACGCTACAAAGGCCGCGGTCGCTGAAGGTGTTGTCACAGGCGGCGGTCTGGCTCTGGTTGACGCATTCCGCGGTGTCAAGGGTACACTCAAGGATGATGTGACAGATATCCAGAGAGGTATCAACATCGTTCTGGATGCGCTGAAAAAGCCGATCATGCAGATTGCGGAGAATGCCGGCTACGACGGAAACGAGATCTATGAGCAGCAGCTGAAGGAAGCCGCGAACATCGGTTTCGATGCCAAGCACGGTGTATGGGTCGATATGTTTGAAAAAGGTATCATCGATCCGACAAAGGTCACTCGTTCCGCTCTGCTGAATGCTGCATCGATCTCCGGTCTGTTTATTACCACGGAAGCTGCAGTTGCTGAGATTCCGGAAAAGAACCCGGCGCCGATGGCTGCCCCGGGAATGGGTGAATACTGATCATGATGAAACACAGTCTGCGGACTGTGTTTTCATTTTCAGAATTCCGATGATACAGCAGTTAAAAACCTTGCGGATGTGAATTGACACCATTGACGACATGTCTGAAAATAGTATCCGGGAGATTGTGAATATGTATAAGATTGATGAAATGTATGATCTGGATCATACGGTCGCCAGGGAATATCTGCTTGGATTTACCTATCCGTGGGAAGCGCTTGCCGGTATCAAGAACCTGATCCTGGAGATCGGAAAGACACTGGATCCTGAGGAATATGATGAAGTCAGCGAGCATGTATGGGTGCATAGAACAGCGAAGGTGTTTCCCTCCGCATGGCTGGGTTAACCGTGCATCATCGGTGCACGTACAGAGGTGCGTCACTGTGCATTCATCCGCGGATCGGCGCTGGTCGGAGAGGACTGTGTTGTCGGCAATTCCGTGGAACTGAAAAACGTGATCCTGTTCGATCACGTTGAAGTGCCGCATTTCAACTATGTCGGCGACTCGATCCTTGGCTACTATGCCCATATGGGAGCGGGTTCTGTAACTTCCAATGTGAAGAGCGACCGCCATCTGGTCTCCGTTCATGATGGGGATACGCATATTGAAACGGGACTGAAGAAATTCGGAGCGATGCTCGGTGATCATGTGGAAGTCGGCTGCAACTCCGTACTGAATCCGGGTACGGTGATCGGCCGGGAAAGCCGGGTCTATCCGACCAGCTGTGTCAGAGGGGTTGTACCGGATCATACGATCTGGCATGACGACGGTCATACGACAAAGATCATTCCGAACGTCTGAGGCGTCTGCGCATCCGGTTGATGTGACGTTCGAAGTCACCGCTGCTGATCAGTTCACTGAGGACATACTGGATGAATACAGGAACCGTGCAGGAGTAAAATCCTGCTTTTTTTTCATATGTTTCAAGCATTTCCGCCGGGAGGATGATATAGCCGGTACGGAAGGAAGGGGCAATCGTTACGGAAAAGGTATTCATGTAGAAAACGGTACGCTGCGGTTCCAGGGAGTACAGGGTTTCCTGCGGTTTGGTCGTGATGGACAGCTCAGAGGAAAAGTCATCTTCGATGATGCTGGCATTCCGTTCAACAGCCCAGCGGATGTATTCTCTTCGTTTGGAGGAATCGGTACTGATTCCTGACGGATAGGAATGATACGGTGTCACATGGAGAACGGTTGCATCCGTTGCGGTCAGTTCGCTGGTCAGGATCCCGTGCTCTCCCATGCGCAGCAGCCGGGGCGTGATGTCGTTGCTCAGATAGATGTTCCGGATCGGATCATAGACCGGGTCTTCGATTCCGTAGACCTGGTTTCTGCCCAGAAGAATGATCAGCAGACTGTACAGGTATTCTGCGCCGGCACCGATGATGATCTGTTCCGGATCAACACTCAGACCGCGGCTGCGTGCGAGATAGCGGGCGATGGCAGTCCGCAGTTCCAGGATGCCTTTTCCGGGAGA
>JAFWJP010000136.1 GCA_017514645.1 Solobacterium sp.
GAGTCCTGCCGCAAACAAGGCAATCAGCGGAAACGTAATGATCATGTACGCGTGTGCAGAACCGAGAAGTACATACAGGATCTGCTGCGGTGTATAGACACCGGGATACTGCACCATAAGAACTGTCAGACGCAGATGGGTAACCAGCACAAAGAAGCCATAGAACGCAAAACCGGAATAATAGATCGTATTGTAGGAGTACGGATTGTATTCCAGCTGCTGAAAGAAAGCCCGGATCAGCAGAATCAGGACAAGAAGACAGTACACGATTCCCAGAATGCTCATGCTGAGCGGATGACCGTCCACCATGCCAAATACTGAAAGAATGATGACCGCAAGAAACAGTCCCAGCGTCAGTGCAAGGATCGGATACAGGTTCGGCTCGATATTCCTTGTGTCGAATTCCGGGAGAATCATCTTAATCATTATTATACATGCAAAAGAAAATCCGGTCATCGGATGACCGGATCTCTGATGGTGGTCCCTTAGGGACTCGAACCCTAGACCCACTGATTAAGAGTCAGTTGCTCTACCAACTGAGCTAAGGAACCATGACTCAGCGCATGTATTATTATAACAAATAGCGAACTGAATACAAGTCCCAATTTCAATGAATTTCAATCTTTCTTCATTACATGCAGAATATTATCCCGGCAGATCTTCCGGGCGGTATCCGGTTTCAGCCGGTCCAGCAGGATTCCGTATTTCCCGATCTCCTTTTCATAGGTCTGCCAGTGACCGACCTGATCGGAACCGATCATAAAGCGGTCCGGGTATGTTTCCAGAAGAACCACCCAGTCATCCAGCGTATTGTTGTCCGCATAATGATCCGGAAACTGATCCAGAAAATAATAATCGTATACGACCCAGGAAAGATCGATCCACAGATTCCTGTTGTGCTTCAGCATATCCCCCAGGATCGGGATCAGGTTCTGAATCTCCACACGGCGGGAGATTCCGGCGTGTGCCCAGATGATCCGGCATCTGCGGTTGTGTGCCAGTGCTTCCTTCATCTCATCCAGATACAGGATCTTTTCATTGTTCTGTGCCGTGATATTGTGATGGACCAGGACAGGAAGATCCTTCTCCGCACCGAGGTCAAAGATTTCCAGGAATGCCGGGTGATTCACATGCGGTGCTTCTCCGTAAGTCAGCGCTGTCAGGTCATCGTGCCTGCTCATCAGCTCACCGATGCCGCACCAGAAATCCGGATACAGGTCGATCAATTGTCTCAGATGCGAGGCCGCCAGAAGATCGTTGCCGTTGATACCGCAGCAGAACGGATAGAACCGGTCTCTGATCCGTTTCGGCTGTCTGCGCAGTTCTTCCGCAAGAATATAATCCGTAGCTGTATAGTAATAGCATCTGCTGTCATTGCTCAGATAATAGGAAGGTGCTTCAGGCATTGTACTGTCCCATTGCTTGGCAATCGGCATCCCGAATACGATTGCATGGGAAACACCTGCCTTGTCCATCACTTTGCTCAAAGATGCGAACCCGTCCGTGTTCTGAAGAAAATCAAAATAGTGAACATGGCTGTCGATGATATCGTTGTGTACTGGCTTTGACGCTGCTGTTTGTTTCCGGGCACTCATAATGATGATCCTTTCAATTGATTCAGGTTCAGTATAGCAGACAACCTGAAAAAAGGATGATTTCTCATCCTTTCCTGTCAGTCGATGCTGCTGAGGAATGCTTTGAAGATCTTATCCGGCTCAGGATACTTTGTGTGATCAAGCATTTCCGGGTGCCACTGAACTGCCCAGACGAATTTCTTGTCCGGACGATAGACACCTTCGGTGATTCCATCCTCGGAAACTGCCATGACCTCCAGACCTTCTCCGACTTTGCGGATTGCCTGATGATGCGTACTGTTGACCGGAATCTTCACCGTTCCGAGAACCTCAGCGATCGGTGAACCGGGAACGAGGTCGACATTGTGCTGTGCATTGACCCAGCGGATATCCGCAACGGAATTATGCTCATTGCCTTCAATATCTTTGTGCAGATCCTGATAAAGCGTACCTCCGCAGACAACGTTGACCATCTGTGTACCGCGGCAGGTAGCCAGAAGCGGTTTGTCCATTTCAATTGCAATGCGTACCCAGGCAGAATCACTGGCATCGCGTACAGGAACCGGTTCGCCGCTGTAGCGGTTTTCTTCACCGTATATTTCAGGGTTGATATCTTCTCCTCCGGTAATGATGATGCCGTCGATCCGGGCCAGAATCGCCCTGATTTCCTCTTCATCAGCTGTCATCGGCAGAACAACAGGGAGTGCACCGTTGCGCTCCATTGCGTCAATGTAATAGTTGATCATCCAGATTGCTTTGTACTCGGCATAGTACATCGGTGTGATACCAATCAGTGGTTTCATAAAACAGATCCTCCTGTATCCAATGTAAAACTGCAGATTTACTTCAGCAATCCCAAAGCAGAATGATTTTTGCCGCAAATGATAAATAACTCCCGTTTCCTGTAATTTTTTCACTTTTCCCGCAAAAAAACCGGAATTTGTTCCGGTTTTCAGATTTATCTGCAGTGATCAATGAAATTATTGAACACAAGCTGACTATCACGGCGATATGTATAATCCGATTCCGGATGCCACATGACACCCCAGATGAATGTTTTTTCCGGATCATAGAACGCCTCTACAAGTTTATCCGCGCTCCTGCCCATAACCGCAAGGCCCTCCCCGACCGTTTTGATGGCCTGATGATGAAAGCCGTGTGCACCGGTATACGGCAGATCGAGCAGCGTCTGCAGCGGCAGACCCTCCACCAGTGTCACGTCATGGATCGCGGACTCTTTGGACAATCCGAGCTTACGGTCATGCGGTGTATTGATGAACGGACATTCAATCCGGATATCCTGGATCAGTGTTCCGCCGTAGGCGACATTGATTGCCTGCATTCCGTAGCAGATTCCAAGAAGCGGTTTATCCGCCTTCCGGATCCTGTTGATCATCGCAAGTGTATATACATCCCGGAAATGCTGGATCGGTGCAGAATACGGAGCAACCTTTGCGCCGTAGAGTACCGGATCGATATCCCTTCCTCCGGGAATCAGGAATCCGTCACATTCCGCGATCTGGGCATCCATCTCTGCTTCATCTTCAGTGATATGCAGCAGCTTCACCTGTCCGCCGGCACCTTCTACAGCCACAATATAGTCGTCTCCGATGAATTCTCTGTCAAATCTTCTGTCGAACTGCGGCAGAATACCGATTACCGGCTTTTCCATACTCTATTCCTCCGTACTGTACTGATTTGTCGCACAGTATCATTATTTTATCGTTATTACCGATCAATACGCAAGCATATCATGAACAGAGACAGAAAAAGGGGCTGTAACAGCCTTTCAACTGTTACAGCCCCAGCGTCCGTAGGACGCTCCCTTCGGTTCTTTCAGCAGTGTTTTGTACAGCATGATGAACATGATGCTGTAGAGACAGCCGCCGATGATGTCGGTCAGCCAGTGCATGCCGGACAGCAGCCGGAACAGCGGCGACAGCACTAGGCCGGCCAGCAGCA